>NZ_DAIUBO010000071.1:0-17244 GCF_036846665.1 Amaricoccus sp.
GCAAGGCGAAGATCAAGGTGAGGCGCGCGCTCCTCTACTACGCGCTCAGGCGGCTCGGACTAGACACCGATCCGGCAGCCCGAAGACCGCAGGATCAGCAGATCGTTCTTTTGAACCGTCAGGCCGTCTTTGGGATGAATGGTGCTGCCCGCAGCCCGCAGGAGCTTTCATGAGAGCGTTTGAGTTCGATCACCACGTGATCAGTTCATACGAGCGTTTTTCCCGCTCTTTCAGCAGCATTCGCTCCGAAGATCTTCGGGCGGCGATAGATGCGCAGTATGATGCCGGTCGGTTCTGGCCCGATGCTCTCCTCTCCTTGAACCCTAGGTATCTTTCGGGTCCCAGCGTGGATGACCTGGTCGCTTCTGGTGATCTGGACGAGGGAACTGGAAAGGTTTTCCGGTTCAGCGAGAAGCCTCTCCGACTCCATCGACACCAGGCGGAGTCGATTGCCAAGGCGAAATCCGGAAAGAGCTTTGTCGTCACGACAGGAACCGGCTCCGGCAAGTCCTTGTGCTTCTTCGTGCCAGTTGTCGACGCCATCATTCGGGCGCTGCGTGCCGGCAAGCCTCGAAAAACCCGCGCAATCATCGTCTATCCGATGAATGCTCTGGCAAACAGCCAGATGAAGGAAATCGACAAATTCATCGGACAGTCAGGGCTTCCTGACGCCCTGAAGCCTGTTGTCAAACGCTACACGGGGCAAGAAAGCCAAGAGGAACGTCAACGGATCGCGGCCAATCCGCCAGATATCCTGCTCACGAACTACATGATGGCGGAACTCCTGCTGACCCGCCAAGACGATCTGGACGCTCAGGTCGTCAAGAACGCGACTGGCCTTGAATTCATCATCCTCGACGAGCTCCACACCTACAGAGGGCGCCAAGGCGCAGATGTGGCGGTGCTCGTTCGGCGGCTGCGCGACCGCTGCTCCCCTGACAAAGCTCCGATCTGCATCGGAACGTCGGCGACGATGGCTTCAGAAGGCACCGAAGAAAGCCGAGCGGTCGCCGTGGCCAAAGTTGCGACCAGGCTCTTTGGCTCCGAGATCGGCCCGGATGCCGTAATAGATGAGTCCCTGCAACGGGCTACTGACGACACTATCACCCTTGCGCAAGCGACCGCCGCACTGGCTGATGTGGTGCGAAAGCCTCTCCCGGCGGGCTTGGACGACGAGCAGCTCGGGAAGCATCCGCTCGCGGTATGGGCGGAGCTTGCGCTCGGACTCGATGACGGGCTGGAGCTGAAACGAAAGAAGCCCATCCCCTTCGAGGACGCCGTCAAGCGGCTGGCCGAAGACACTGGTGTCGACGCAGAGCATTGTCGGAAGCAGCTCGAAGGCTTCCTGACGCTGGTAAGCCTCCCCGAAGATCAGCGCGGTGGGACCGGGGACGGAGCGTTCCTCGCATTCAAATTGCACAGGTTCATTTCCGGCGCGGGCGAGATCTTCACCACGCTTACGGACAAGCCACGCACCGTTTTGTTCGAGGGTCAGCTCGAGGATCCCGATGCTCCGGGCAACCGGCTTTACCCAACACGCTTCTGCAGAAACTGCGGACACGAATACCACGTCGTCACGAAGAACGAAGACGACGGTCACATCAGGTTTCTCCCCCGCAACATCGACGATACACCGCTGGAAACCGAAGACGATGATGATGTGGCGGGATATCTCTGTCCGGCTCCGGCCAATGATCCCGATTTCGCATTCGATGGCGAGTTGAGCGGCTATCCCGAGAGCTGGCTAGAAGAGCGCAACGGCATCGAGCGGCTTCGATCCTATCGCAAGAAGCGCGCGCCCATCTCCTATGTGGTGACGCCAGACGGTCGCCATGGCGCTGGTGGCAAGGAGTTCTGGTTCATCCCCGGGAAGTTTGCATTCTGCCTCTGCTGCAAGGACGAGCCCAATCAGGGGATGCGCGAGCGGAGCAAGCTGGCCGGCCTGTCCGGGGAAGGGCGGAGCTCCGCAACGACGCTTCTCGTTTCCAGCGCTCTCGAGTGGATGAACAAGCCGACGAGCGGTGTTCCGAAAACGAAGCGAAAGCTGCTGGGGTTCACGGACAATCGGCAAGACGCGGCGCTTCAGTCCGGCCACTTCAACGATTTTCTGTTCGTGAGCCTTCTCCGTGGGGCCATTCTGCGAGCGATAATTGCAGCAGGGCCCGAGGGCCTGACGGAGGATGAGTTCGGTCTGAGCGCCGTCAAGGCGCTTGGCTTCACGTCTGCAAACAAGGAGGCGCGCGCCCACTGGATGCTCGATCCTTCGGCTGGCGCCGTTATTCGGGAAGACGCCCAGCGCGCACTCGCAAAGGTTCTCGCTCATCGAGTGTGGACTGATCTCCGCAGGGGTTGGCGCTACACCAACCCCAGCCTCTCCGTTCTGAAGCTTCTCGATGTTGACTTCGTCGGCGTCGCCGACATGGCAGCAGACCGAGAGAGGCTGATGACAGTCTTGCCCGAGCTCGGCGATCAATCCGAAGAGCAGAGAGCCATCCTGCTAGAGACCGTGCTGGGCGCAATGCTCGAAGGCCTTACTGTCAACACGGAAGCCTTGGACCTGACTGTCCTGGACGGCGTCGCGCAGAAATCGCGGTCGCTGTTGCGCGCTCCGTGGGCGATAGATGCCAAGGAGAACCCGCGCGGGAGGTCGTCGCTGCTTCTGCGCGCACCAGGCAAGAACGCCGTGGGACTTCGTGAGGAACAAACACTCCTTCGCGCCGGTCACAACTCCCGCATTGCGCGGCTCATCAACAAAAAGAGCGTGCTGGGTACGAAGCTCGGGCGGGACGATTATCTCGAGTTCTTCTCGCGCCTGCTTGAGCTATTCGCCGATGAGGGCTTGATTGTCCCGGTCGAGCTCGACGCTGATCTCGTAGGCTGGCGGCTGACGCCCTCTGCCGTCCGCCTTGTCCCCGGGCCCGCGCTCTCCGACAAGAGCAAACGGGGAAACCGATACTTCCACGATCTGTACGCATCGATTGCGGACGATCTGGCATCGGGTCACAGCGCCTATTGGGGGCTGGAGGGGCGCGAGCACACCGCGCAGGTTTCCCAAAGGCAGCGTGAATGGCGCGAGTGGCGGTTCAGGTATGAAGACGACGACCTCGAAAACCTCAGTACCTCGGAGTTTCGGACCGAAATCAAGACCACCGGGGAATCCGACCAGTTCCTTCCAGCGATGTTCTGCTCGCCGACCATGGAGCTTGGGGTCGACATCTCCGCGCTCAATGCGGTCTATCTAAGGAACGTCCCCCCGACACCCGCCAACTACGCACAGCGTGCTGGCCGCTCGGGCCGGTCTGGCCAGGCAGCGGTTGTGGTGACGTACTGCGCATCGGGCTCTCCACACGACCAGTACTTCTTCGAGCGTCGCAATGACATGGTGGCGGGCGTCGTGCGGCCACCAGCTTTGGACATAACGAACGAAGAACTGGTGCGTTCGCACCTGCACGCGGTTTGGCTTGCTGAGAGCCGCCTGGCACTCAAACCAGACATTCCGGATATCCTCGACCTTGGTGGCGACCGCTATCCGCTGAAGGAAGAGATCCTGACCACCATTTCCAAATCGGATCTTGTCTCCCGCGCGCGCGCACCAATGCAGCGGGTGCTCGAGCAGATTTTGGCCGCTGATCAAGGAGCGCTGCCTGTCTGGATGGACGATCCGGAAGAGTTTGTGCTTCACGTGGCAATGAACGCTCCCAAGGAGTTCGATCGAGCGTTTGACCGTTGGCGCGAGCTCTACAATTCTGCTCGCACTCAACTGGCCGAAGCCAACGCCCGATCAGAGATAACAGGGCTCTCGGCTGGCGACCGCCGCAAAATCAAGGCCGCACAGATGCAGGCCAGCGACCAGATTGCGATCCTGGAACAAGGAAAGGCATCGAACGGATCAGACTTCTACTCGTACCGCTACCTCGCGACGGAGGGCTTCCTTCCCGGCTACAATTTCCCGCGCCTGCCGCTCTATGCATTCGTGCCTGGCGAGGGAAAAACCGGCTCGTTCCTCTCTCGCGCGCGCTTTCTTGCGATATCGGAATTTGGACCGCGCAGTCTGATCTACCACGAAGGTCGCGCCTACCGGGTGATGAAGGCAAAGCTCCCTCCAGAGGTTCGCGAAGGCGACGGATCGGAACTCGCGACCAAAGACATCTACATATGCGCCAACTGCGGAGCCTGCCACGAAGGAGAGGTAGAGCGCTGCCATGGCTGCGACGCACACATGGCCGGAGAGGTGCCCATCAAGCGCACGCTTCGCATCGACAATGTGGAAGCCGCACCCACTGAACGCATCACCGCGAACGATGAAGAGCGCGTGCGACAGGGCTTCGACATCCAGACCGTATTTTCGTGGCCGAAGAAGGACGATCAGCTACAGGTCACGAACGCGGAATTCAAATGCGGCGAGACTTCTCTGCTCGCACTGCAATACGCCAACAGCGCCGAGATTAGTCGTCTGAACAAGGGTCTGAAGCGCCGAAAGGACCAGACGGTTTTCGGCTTCAATATCGATCCCCGTACAGGCTACTGGGCAAAATCTGAGGACGAGGATGCGGAGACCGACGCTCCGCCCGATGTAGTCAAGCCAGTCCGGATCGTGCCGATCGTAAGGGACCGCAAGAACGCGCTTCTGTTCCGCTTAAAGAAACCGGAAAACTTCGACCCAAGCACGATCACCACCGTTCAACATGCGCTCTTGCGGGGGATCGAGGTCGTCTACCAGCTTGAAGAAGGCGAGATCCTAAGCGAGCCGCTTCCAGCTCGTGATAACCGCCGCGCCATCCTTGCCTACGAAGCCACGGAGGGAGGGGCCGGTGTTCTTACGCGCCTGATGGATAATCCAGAAGCGATCAGCGAGGTCGCTCGGACAGCACTTGGGCTCATGCACTTCGAAAACATCGACGCGGCGGTCGCAAGCGGAGACGCAAGCCTGCTGCAGGTCATTGAGGAAGCGGCGATACATGGTGTTCGACCGGCCGGGGATCAGATGGGCCTCGTCGATCAGCACCAGATCGGCATGGCCGATGCGCGTCGCCTTGTCGTGGATCGACTGGATCCCGGCGAAGAGGATCCGGGCCCGCGCGTCGCGGCGACCGAGCCCGGCCGAGTAGATGCCCGCCGGCGCCTCGGGCCAGAGCCCCAGCATCTCGGCATGGTTCTGCGCGATCAGCTCGCGGACATGGGTGACGACCAGCACGCGCTGGTCGGGCCAGGCCTTGAGTACGCCGTCGATGAAGGCTGCCATGACGAGGCTCTTGCCACCGGCCGTGGGGATCACGACGAGCGGGTTGCCGCTCTCCTTCTCGAAATAGCCGTAGATCGAGGCGATCGCGGCCTGCTGGTAGGGGCGCAGGGTCAGCATGCGGCGGCCTCCTCTTTGCGGGCGTCGTTGGTCCAGGCCGAGCCGTCGTGCATGCGGTAAGAGACGAAGTCCTCGCCCGCGTCGGTCACCTCGCCGGGGACGAGATCGGGGATGAACAGGTGTCGGGGGCACGCGCGGCGCTGGTCGGCCGGGTCGAGCAGCCGGTCGTGGCGCGCGCAGTGCCAGCCGCCTTCGATGGGCGTCGAATGCAGGCAGGACCGGCAGGTGACGGCCGCGGCGTCCTCGCCGTGGCAAAGCCCGTGGTGGTCGCAGAACCTGCACTCGAACCAGGCGGGATCCGCGCTGATCCGCTCGGGCGGGTGCTGGGCGAAGATGATCCGCCGCGCCTTTTCCAGCAGGCGTTCGCCCATCTCGGGGTCGGCCACGACGCGCTCGATGTGCAGCGCGTCGGTATCCTTGCAGACCGCGACGTAGAGCGCCCGCGTGATGCCGGTCAGGTGCATGTACACCTGCATCTGCGCGGCGTGCTGGGGCTTGGCGAGCGCGACGCCCTTGGCGACGAGCTCGGCAAAGCTCTTCGCGGAGTGCGTCTTGAACTCAACGACGTGCCAGGTCTTCGGCGCCTCGAGCAGCCCGAGGGCGACGGCGTCGAGCGAGCCGCCGAAATGCCCGCCATGCGCCTCGACGCGGAACTGGCGCCCGGTCTCGGGATCGACCTCCAGCACTGTCGCGCCGGTGGCACGCAGATCGCGGACGAGCCGGGCCTCTTCCAGCTGGCCGGTCTCGAACAGCCGCAGGATGCGGCCGGTGTGCCGCGCTGGCGTCGCCCAGCGGAAGTCGTACCAGAGCGCGCGGGCGCAGGACTTGCCGATCAGCGAGGCGCCGAGGTGGTCGCGGAAGCCGTCGCCCTGCCGAGCCTCGTAGGAGGCGTAGATGGCGGACAGGGTCGGCGTCGGGGGTTCGGGAAGCTCGGCCATCAGCATGCCTCCTCCCGCTCGAGCCGCGCCCGCGCCTCCGCCAGCACCGCGGTCCAGGCGGCGCTGTCATGGCGTGCGCGGAGTACGGCGATGATCATGTCCTTGAGCCGTTCGCGCCGGCGGCGGCCGCCCTGACGGGCGACGATCTCGGCGCGCTCGCGGTTGAGGTGGCGCAGCGCCGTTCGCGCGCGGTGAAACCAGTCGGGGTCGATCGGCCTGGCCGTCCGCTGCCGCGTCAGATCGGCGGTCGCGATCTGCGTGCGGATCTTCGCGATGGCGTCCTCGATCTCGATCAGGCGCCGGGTGTCGTCAGGCAAGCCGGGGGCGTTCGCGGCCGCGCAGGCCGCGTCGGTGGTGTTGGTCATGGTCGGTCTCTCGGGTCTGGCGATGTCCGGACCGCCGCGGATCTCAGCCCGCGGCGGCCGAGGGCGTCAGCTCTTGCGGTTCCAGGGCGCGGTGGCCGGGCGGGCGGACGCCTGAGCGGGCGCGGTGGCCGGCTGCGTGGCGGCGGGCTTGGGCGGGGTCGCCTGCGTCGGGGCCTCCGGCACCATGTAACGGATCGTGTTGCGCTCGCCGTAGCCGTCTTTCGGGGGCTTCACGCCAACCTGGATCGTCATCGGGATCAGGTGCAGCTCCTCGCTGTCGTTCACCTGCAGCTTGCCCGTGGCATGGCAGATCGCCGACAGCGTGCGCTGCGCGATCTCGACCGTGGTCGGATTGGCGTTCACGAGGTTCAGCTGGTCGAAGACCTTGCGGCCCTGCTGCGGCCCCTCGAGGATGTCGAGCATCAGCCAGAGATACTTCCCCATCCCGTTCTTCGTGACGCGCATCTCGCTCTCTACGATCTGGGCGCGATACTTGCCCGCGGGCAGGATCTCATAGGCGGTGGTGGGCTCGATGCCGGCGGCGTCAAAGGCGGTGTCGAAACGTGCCATGGTTCTGTCCTTTCGGTCGTAATCAGGCGGATTGGGGCATGGCGGCCAGGAACTCCGACCAGTCGAGCGGGAGGGTTTCCGGCAGGCCGTAGCGGTTCTTGGCGAGAAAGGCGGGGCGCTCCTCGGTGTGCATGACGCGCGCACCGGAGCCGAGCGCCCGGGTCACCTTCTTGTTGAAGCCGACGTCGGACTTGCTGACCGAGATGCGGTAGTTGGCGAAGAGCACGACGTCCGAGTGCTCCTGCAGCAGCGCCGAGGCGCGGGCCTGCAGCTTGATCACGTACCGGTCGTAGGGTTCGTGCTCGGGGCTGTCGAAGCGCTTGATGTCGGTATGGGCGATCTGGATGACCGCCATGCCCTTCCGGTCGCGGAGCGCATTCAGCCTGTCGATGTACTCGCGCCAGATGGTCAGCGCCTCGGCGTAGCCCTTACCGAAACCGGGGCTTTCGATCGACTGCCAGCCGTTGCGACGGCAGGCCTCGGCCCAGATCAGCGGCTCCAGCCAGTCCACGCTGTCGACGACCACCGTCGAATAGGGGTGGTCCTCGTCGAGCAAGGCGTCGAGCGCCTCGGCGACTTCCGCGTAGGTCGTCGCCAGGGGGAAGTGCGGCACCTGCAGCTTGCCGAGCCCGTCCTCGGTGAGGACGAACACGGGGGCGTCGGCCGACGCTGCGAAGGTGGATTTGCCGATGCCGGCGACGCCGTGGATCAGCACGCGCGGCGGGCGCAGAGCCGTCGAGGTTTGCAGGGATGCGAGCGAGATGGCCATCAGCGCGCCTCCTCGCCGAGCAGCAGCCGGAACTTCGGCTTGCCGGTGCGAACCGTGCGCGCCGGCTCGAACTCCTGGCGGATGTCCTTGGGCCAGGAGGTGTACTTCCGCTCGGGGACGCTGAACGCGATGTCGACGTACTCGGCGGGATCGGCGCCATCGGCCCGGATTCGCTCGACCAGACCGGCGAGCATCGCCTGATCCCAATCGATGCGCTTGGGGAGCTCGGCGACCACGGTGACCTGGCCGTCCTGCAGCCTGACCGTGCCGGTGTCCTTGCCGTCCCCGCGGCGCACCTCCTGCGCCTGATCGCCGTACTTCAGCGCAATCGCGCCATCGAGCCAGTCGCAGAGGGTCTTCGCAGAGCGAAGCCGCTCGTCGGCCTCCTGCTTCAGGAGCGCCAGCTGGTCGCCCGCCTGCGCGGCGATCTCGCCGACCGGCATGGTGGGCAGATCGTCGAGGGTGATGTGGTTGGGGATCGTCATGACCACCCCCTCACGCCAGCTTCACGGCGGGCTTGTCGGCCGTGCTCGAGCAGTGCCGGTTGGCCTCGTAGGCCTCGACATCCTCGAGCCGGTAAACGACCCGCCCCCCGATCTTGATGAAGGCGGGGCCCTCACCGGTCCAACGCCAGCGCTCCAGCGTGCGCGGGCTGATCTTCCATCGAGCCGCCAGCTCGACCTGGTTGAGATGTGTGACTGACATCCGAAACCTCATTGAGTTGTCCGTTGTTCACCCCGGCACGTTGGTGCGCCCGGATACACGAACAATTTCAATGCTTTGCGGCTCTACGTATATGATCACGCCCGGATTTTCTTGTGACGTGCAGACAAGAAAAAAGCCCCGAAAAATCGGGGCTTCGCTGGGCAGACTGTGACGTTGTGCGCGTTGGCCTGTGACGTCGGGGGGCTATCCCTGTGACGCTGCCGGATTCGAGGGCTGAATGTCGCCGACGGAAATCTCACGCCACGCCGGGTTGAGGCGGTATCCAGCGCGTTCCTTGGTCTCGATGAAACTGTCCTGGTCCAGCGGAATCCCGAGCGACACCGCCAGCGGTTCGAGTGCCTTCCGCAACCTGTGCAACTGCTGGCGCATAGACTGATCACCCACGCCTTGTTTCGCATCTGCGCCAATTTCCGCTGCCACAGTGTGGGGCGGCTTGAACGGGATCTCTGAGCGCGCCTTCTTCGCGGTTCGGAAGTTCTCGATCAGCGCATTCACAAACCGATAATTCGCGCCGCCAAGAAAGTGCCCACCGTGAAAGAGCACCTGTTCGGCATCGTGATCCATCGCAAACTCGAGGGTGGGAGCACTGAGCCGGTCGACGAAAGCGGTTACATGCTCATCATAGTCAGACCTCGGAGCAACTTCGACACGGTCACCACGAGCGAAGCAAGTGGCCAGAAGCGAACCAGCGGGAACCTCGCCTCGGAAAAGCGGGCCAGCATGTTCGCTCCCGGCCCGGGCGATGACGTCTTCTACGGATCGCGCGTGCCGCTGGAACAGATCGAACAGATGTGCGCTGGCCTCATCGGCTGACAGATCGGGGAAGTGGTCAAGAGCCGAAACAATTTCCGGAAGGTCGACAAGGAACCGGTCCTTTGTCATCGAGCCGATCTTCCTGAAGAAGGACACGTAGTGCATCGCCATTCGAAGGCTGTCATCAACGCTTCGATCGCTCAGGAGTAGATCCTTCTTGTATTGGTCGGCGGGATCATGATCGGCCATTCCCGCAGCCAAGACAGCGAACCTTCGATCGATGCATTGCGAACATACTCCGCAGTGCGTGTGCCTTCTCGTCCGACTGTGCGTGCGGGTACAACTCACCGTGGACCCGATCATGTCAGCCATGCCCGCGGCTGCTATCGTTTCGGTGACCTCCTTCTTGGTGAGCCACTGGAGCGGGGTCCGGATCTCGATCTGGCGGTCGAGGAGGGTCGAGAACAAGTCCTCGAGACCACGGAGTACCTTGGGGTGCGTGGTGCGCGTGGCTCGGCCGCCGACCACGTCCCCCGCCAGCGGCGGGTTGATGCTGACAACCCCGTTCTCGTAGAAACTGAAACCATCCTTCCCGGACATCCGCGCCACGACCAGCCCGATGCACGCGAAGAGAAATGATCGGGTTCTCTGGGTGTACTCGGCCGGCTTGATGTCCGTGTTCGAAACCCACACCGGGACGTAAGACAGCCGCCGCCCGTAGCCGCGCTGCTTCAACGCGTCGACCAGGGTCGCCTGGACATTCTGGACTTTCGGCACCGACCAGTGGCCAACCAAGGTGACAGACTTGCCCAGCGTGACGATGTCGTTGACCGCGCCGGCGAAGGAATCGACGCCGCCCGAGAACAGCGCCACCTCGTCGTTCTCCTGGAAAGTATCGAGGAGTTCGTGGAAGTAGGGATCGCGCGGCTGAACCGGCGCTTCGGCCTTGCGGAACCGGAATGCATAGCTGTCGTCGGAGAGGAAGCCGAGGGTTTCGACCAGCAGTTCCTGCACCTCTTCCCCATTCCAGATCTCGGGATGGCGCACAGGGATCGAGAAGGTCAGACTGCGGCGCCAATCCTTCCCGTAATCCATAAGCATCTCAGTCCCGCGCTTGACGCGCTGATCGACGCAGTAGACGTATGCCGCGATCTCCAGAAGATCGATCAGAAGGTCGGGGATGTTCCCGACCATCGAGCGGCTGATGGAGTCGATCCTCAGATTGACGTTCTTGCCGGGGTCGCTCACGTTCATCGCGAGAGCGCCCTCTTCGGATACCTGCCGCACGCCGCATTCAATCAGGCACCGTTTCACTTTGGCCCCTTCCTGTTCTTGAGCTCGATACTGATCTTTTCGACGGCGTACGCCGAGAATTTACGAGCGTCGTTCTTCGATATGTCCTTGCCGTCCCGATACTGGTTCTTGCCGAGCCAGTCTCTGGCGAAGGCGCGCATGATCAGCGCGGCTTCCATGCAATGGCGGCGTATCGCTGAATCGTATGTGGCGAGATCGTGGACCGAGGACACAACGCGATCGGCGCCGACGAGTTCATGCAGGTTTCGATCGACATAGTAGTGGATGACGCGCTCCACGGTATTTGCGTGGAAGTGGTGGGCCAGAGCGCCGAACTTCTCGGGTGACCTCAGTGCAGCCACCGATGCCTGCACATCGTCCGCCGTGGGGGACCACATTGGCATCCCGGCTCGCACAGCATCGCCGAGCGCGGTAAGTGCTGCCTGACGGGCGATCTCGCCAAGGTCCGTGGCATCCCGATGTTCGCGCCGCTGCACGCGCTCCAGCGCATTGTCGAAGGCAACCATCAGTTCCGCGACTGACGTCGGCCGCTGTGCGCCCATGCCGATCTCGGCGAGAGCCGCCCCGAAGTCCCTCGACGCGGCCGCCTGCGGCAACCTGATGAGCAGCCACAACGCTTCAACGAACACAGGATCCTTCAGGGCGCGCTTCAGTGCATCCCGCCCCACTTCGGTGATCTGTTCCACCAAGTGCGCGGTGGGCGTGCCGCCGGTCACCAGATACCTGACGATGTCCGGCAGGTATTGGTGGGTGGGGAGTTTTCCGAGGCGCTGATGTCCCATCGCGCCACCGGTTCAGAGGGTGCGCCCGGACCGGATCTGGCGCGGACAGGGGGAATGAGCACTCGACAAGAAAAGGAACCTTCCGTTAGAACCACGACAAAGAAAGGAATATGCGATATCCTTTCTCAGACAGCCTGCCAAGGAAAGGATCCTTTTTCAACCATGGCGTTAGCACCGGAGCCATCACGGTTGGGTCAGCGCGTCGCCATCTCGACCGCGGGCGAACGCGCGGAGGCATTCGTGCCTCCCCCGTTGCCGCCAGCCCCGCCAGTGAGGATGGACCGGCTATACCGTCAGCTCGAGCGCGCGAACCGCGCGATCGGCCGGCTCGATGGCGTGACCTCCATCCTGCCCGACACCCCGCTCTTCCTCTACATGTACGTTCGAAAGGAGGCGCTGCTGTCCTCGCAGATCGAGGGCACGCAGTCGTCGCTGTCCGACCTGCTGCTCTTTGAGAGCGAGGAAGCGCCGGGCGTTCCCCTCGACGACGTGCAGGAGGTTTCCAATTACGTCGCCGCCATGAACCATGGCCTCGACAGAATCCGCGAAGGATTTCCGCTTTCTCTGCGCCTGATCCGGGAGATCCACGGAATCCTTCTCGAGAAGGGACGCGGGAGCACGAAGCAGCCGGGAGAGTTCCGACGTTCGCAAAACTGGATCGGCGGAACACGACCGGGCAATGCGCTGTTCGTCCCGCCGCCCCCCGAGAACGTTCTCGACCTCTTGTCGGACCTGGAGGCGTTCATCCATGCCGACACGCCGGAGATGCCGACCCTCATCAAGGCCGGGCTGGTCCATGTGCAGTTCGAGACCATTCATCCGTTTCTCGATGGGAACGGTCGTCTCGGCCGCCTACTGATCACCTTCCTTCTCTGCACGCAGGGCATCCTGAAGGAGCCGATCCTATATCTCAGCCTCTACTTCAAGACGCATCGCCGCCAGTACTACGACCTCCTGCAGCAGGTCCGTGAGAACGGCGACTGGGAGACTTGGCTGGAGTTCTTCCTCGACGGTATCGCCGAGACGTCTCTTCAGGCATCAGAGGCGGCGCGCGAAATCCTCGCGCTGTTCGAAGCCGATCGGCATCGGATCGAGGATCTCGGGCGCCCGGCCGCATCTGCGCTCCGGGTCCACCAGCTGCTGCAGCAGAAGCCGATCATCGGCATTCCCGCGGCGGCGCAGCGACTGAGCATCTCGCCCCCGACAATCGCGAAGTCGATCCAGCATCTGGAGGATCTCGGCATCGTGCGGGAGGTGACGGGCAAGCAGCGTGGCCGGATGTATGTCTACAGCGACTACTTGAGCATACTCAGCCGGGGAACAGAGCCCCTGTGATTCAGAGAGCTGCCGAATCCGGTCGTGCGGAGAAGGCAGGTGGGAAAAAGCATCGGGAACGAGGAAATTTCGGAACAGGAATTGAGAACGTTGAACGAGCCGGCCGAAAATCAGGATCTCATCGCCTTTCCCGAGTGGACCGAGTACCGCAAGAAGAACGGTCTCGACCCGCTCGGGATGCAAAACAGTAGCGTAAACCTCTACCAGTCGCTTTTGCCCGGCATATCGAACGTGACGCTGCGGATGCGCTACTATGGGCTCTATGCTTGGCTGGCGCAGCGTTATGCCAAGGAGATCGGTGATACCGACCCGAACAACTGGAAGCGGCACGTAAGGCGTGCTGAAGCGCTTTATGCGCTCGTCGCAACGCACCATGGAGGTGAGCCCGGCGTCGCCGGAACGGACTGGGCCACGAGAACGCTCGAAGAGGCGCCCGACGACACCATCGATTTCAAGGAGGCTGCCGAGCCTGGCAGCGAGGCCTACTACCTGAAACAGGCCTGGGGCGCCTTCGGCGCAGCCTATCGCAGTCAGCTCTTTGACATCGGCATCTTCGACCGCTCCGACGACCATGAGATTCCGCTGCCCAGCAAGGACCTTGGCGAGGGACTTGCTCAGGCCTTCGAACACTCGCTCGGTTCACGGGCTGAGCTCTATTTCAGGCTGATCAAGCTTGGATCGGTCAATCACGACGAGCTCGACGAACTCGCTCCCTTGCTGCCTTCACGGATTGCCCGCGAGAGCACGGAGCAGAAATTCTACGAAGCAATCCTGCTGTCACGCGCCAGCGCTCCGTCGAGCGGGGCGCTGGCGCGCAAGCTGAGCATCCTGCTGATCCTCAAGGTGGCGGACTTCCTGGAGCGGGAGCCCCGAGCCGATGAAGTTCGATGGGTGCTCTACGCGGGTCACGATCAGCAAGGAAACATCCTGAGCCTCGACGATCCATCGCTCGAAGCGCAGCGGTCGCGATGGTGGGTCTATCACGCAAATGATCTGTGCCACATCGCGCATGAGGCGCTGCTGAAGTTCACGCTCGATACGTTGGGTGATTATCCCTCTGGTCTGGGAATGGAGCGACTGATCGGCCGCTGTGCGCAACACATTCTATCAGAAATTTCACCTGTGCCGGAAACTTGGTCGGCCCTGCTTGAGGGGTTGGAGCCTGCTTCGAACGCCTTCGATGCAAGCGATCCCGACTCCGAGGTTTCGCTAACCAATGAGATCATTCGGGCCGGCCGTGACGACGCGCGGATATGTACGCCGGAAACGGCAGCAAAGGCCGTTCGCCTGCTTGCCATACTGCATCGGAGGATTGACCTGGTGGGGGCGGACCTGACGGAACCACTCGGCGGCTTCAATCCAGACGCCTTCCGGTCGCTGCTAAGTGAAACGCGATTCCTCGATCGGCATCGCGAGGCCCCATTTGGGCAGACGATCGAGCGCGTTCTGGAAGAGCGGGTGATCCGTCGGCATCTGTGGGTTGCCTTGCGAAAGCTGCGCCACCAAGGAGACTATACGTTCCTGATCGAGTCCGATGACGGTAAGCTGCGGCTCCGGGAGAAGGACGGTCCGGTCTTCACCAATCCGCGGCTGGGCCCCGCCATTACCTTCCTCAAAGATATTGGACTGCTGGGCAACACCGGCCTCACCGAGGCGGGGCGAGAGGCCATCTATTCATGAGGCTGTACGAACGCTTCGCCGACAAGGGCTATCACAGCAGCATCGCCACGACCTTCGGTATCGACTTCGATGCCTACGAGAACATCGTACTGCCACGCATCCGGGGGGCCGGTTGCCGCAACAACATGGTCCTCGCTGACGCACGCATGCTGACTCATGCACTTGGCGGAGCGTCGCCGCTGCCAAGGCAAGCGGGAAGACTCTACACCGCCTCTGGAGCGCAAGTTGCGGGCCTCTTTCACCCAAAGCTGTTCTTGCAGATCGGACGTCAGGGTGGTCGCCTGTTTATCGGGTCTGCCAACCTGACGGCAGCAGGCCTCGCTGGAAATCTAGAACTCGTCTCGCTTCTCACTTCTGGAGTTGAAGATGACGGCGCGCAGCGTCTGATCGCCCAAGCCTATCGCTACCTCTCCAGCCTTATCGATCCGGCTGACCCGATGCTTCCGACGCAGTTCGAGTGGATGCTCGCCCGCGCTGCCTGGTTGCGTTCTGCAGTACCTGCCGAGGGACCTGTCGAGCTTGGCGATGGAACAAGGGCAGCGCTCCTACTTTCAAACTCAGCCGAGGGCATAGGCGCCCGCTTCGCCCGCGAGATCGACGGCGAAGTGAAACGCCTGATCGTGATCAGCCCCTATTGGGATGAGCGGCTCGGAGCCTTGTCGGCTCTTGCTGAGCGGCTTCGCCCACGGGCAATCGCTGTGCTCATCGACACAGACACCGGGTTGTTCCCGCGGGATGCGACAGGGAGCATTTCCGGCATCACGCTCTATCGCCGGGACGGCTTTGGGGGCAGTCGCTTCATCCATGCCAAAGCTCTGATCGCGCAAACCGATACGGCGGACCACCTCTTGATCGGCAGCGCGAACTGCACGGTTGCAGCTCTTGGCACTGGGAACACATCAGGCTCCAACAGCGAGGCAAGCCTATACCGGCAGCTGCCGCCAGGTCGGGCTGTTTCGGAATTGGGGCTGGAGAAGGTGCTCACGCCCGAGAGGCGAATTGAGGCTGAGAAGCTGCCGCCGCTGCGCGTCGAAGACGACATCCCGTTCGACGCCCTCTCGCAGAGTCACCCGGGCATTTTCGCGGTTCACGGCGACACGCTGAGCTGGCGACCAGCTGCGCAAATCGGGGCACCCGAGGCATATGAAGTCGAATTGCTGGCTGCTTCCGGCGCGCCGCTGGTCAGCAACCCGACACGACTCGAAGGTGCTGATCATCGGAGAATCCGCTTCCAGATTAAGGCAACCGATGACCTTCCGGCCTTCGCACGACTGATCGGGCCGCAGGATTTCACGCCAGGGATCATCACGCACATCGATGCCCTGCAGATCGCAATTCGAGAAACACACTCACGACAAACGGAGAATGCGCTCGCTCAGCTGGACGGCGAAACAGAAGCCACCCTCGCTTTGCTCGAAGTGCAGGACTTGCTCGAGAAGATCGAAGATCGCGATGCCGACGGGCACGGCGAAGGCGTCTCCATCCCGAAGGCTCGAAAGGAAACGGATGAAGGCGGCCAGAAGCATCGCCAACTGAGCTACGACGACTTCATCGCTGGTCGTCGGCCACACCAATCGGGGCATGTTCAACACAACAGCCTCGGCGGCAGCGACGTATCTATCGTCCGCGGCTTCCTGAACCGGATCGTCGGGTTGAACTCGCTCGTAACGCCGGTCGATGAAAACGACGAGGATGCCCTGAAGGCTGCCTTCGATCTCGGGGACGAGACCCAGAACGCCGAAGCCGCGATGGCGGCAGGGGAGGAGTTCGCGGCCAAACCGACTTCGCGGCCAGTTCCGGACGGAGGCGAGGAAGAGCAGCGTCGCAACGCTCGTCGGGCGAAGGCGACGAAGGATCAGCTTGTGAAGGCGGCCGCGGACTTCGCAAAGCGCATCGAGCTCAAGCAGGAGAGTGGCAGCCTTTCGTCCCGCGATTTTCTGCGGCTTCGCGCCCTACTGATGATCATCTGTGCCGCCTCCTGGAGAGGCACAGACAAGGCAGGCGAAAAGCCGAAGGATCGGACAAGCTTGCAGGTTCTGCCCGTGGAGGGCGATGCCAACAGTTGGCCCTACGTTCTCGGACGGCTGATCTTCAAAGTCTTCGGCGGGTCAAAGCCCGCGATACGAAGCTTGAAGCTCGACAGCGTCCACGACCAACTTCCTGCCGACTTACTCGAATGCTGGGCCACCTGCTTCTGGTGCATGCATGCCTGCCTGTGCGCACGGCTCTCACCAGGCGAACGCACCAAGATACAGCGCCACATCCTTCCCCTGATGGACCAGGTCTATCGCAGGACGCACCTCTCGAAGGACGAATTGCTCGCGGCGTCGATCACCGATGTGATGGACGGCATGAGCATCCAGTACGCTGATCGGCTTGGGATCGATCCAGAGGCGCTGTCGCGTGCACATCGGTCAGCCTGCGAGAGGATCTTCCCGTGAGGGGTGCCGCTCATGCTGCACTCATTTCGGACCGTGCCGATTTGCGAAGCGATATGTACGACTTCGGCCCCTCTTGCTTCCACAGTGCTTCCACGGGCGGTGGAAACGCAAACGCCGCCCCGGAGGGCGGCGTTCAAGCGTTTGATAACGCGTAGGAATTTGGTTGCGGGGGTAGGATTTGAACCTACGACCTTCAGGTTATGAGCCTGACG
>NZ_DAIUBO010000072.1:0-17210 GCF_036846665.1 Amaricoccus sp.
CGGCCCGATCGCCACGGGTCGATCGGGCTGGGGACACCCTGACCGCGGGATGAACAGGAGTCGACAGCGAGGGCCGCTGGTATCACCGCTCCGGGACGATGACCTCGCGCTTGCCGACGTGGTTGGCCTGGCTGACAACGCCCGCTTCCTCCATCAGCTCCACGAGCTTCGCCGCCTTGTTGTAGCCGATCGAGAGCTTGCGCTGGATGTAGGAGGTCGAGCATTTGCGGTCCTTGGCGACGATCGCCACCGCCTGGTCGTAGAGCGCGTCGTCTCCGCTGGTATTGCCGCCGAGGCCGAGCACGAGGTCGATCTCGCTCTCCTCGTCGGCGTCGGGGCCGTCCACGACGCCCGCGTCATAGGCGGGCGAGCCGAGGGTCTTGAGGTGGCGGACCACCTCCTCGACCTCCTCGTCGGAGACGAAGGGGCCGTGGACGCGGGTGATGCGCCCGCCGCCGGCCATGTAGAGCATGTCGCCCTGGCCGAGCAGCTGCTCGGCGCCCATCTCGCCGAGGATGGTGCGGCTGTCGATCTTCGAGGTCACCTGGAAGGAGATGCGGGTTGGAAAATTCGCCTTGATCGTGCCGGTGATGACGTCGACCGACGGGCGCTGGGTGGCCATGATCAGGTGGATGCCGGAGGCGCGGGCCATCTGGGCGAGGCGCTGGATGCAGGCCTCGATCTCCTTGCCCGCGACCATCATCAGGTCGGCCATCTCGTCGACGATGACCACGATGAAGGCCATCTTCTTGGGCAGGAATTCCTCGGTCTCGAAGACCGGCTCGCCGGTCTCCTCGTCGAAGCCGGTCTGCACGGTGCGGGTGAAGGCCTCGCCCTTGGCCTCGGCATCGGTCACCCGGGCGTTGTAGCCGTCGATGTTGCGCACGCCGAGCTTCGACATCTTGCGGTAGCGCTCCTCCATCTCGGCGACCACCCATTTCAGCGCCACGACGGCCTTCTTGGGGTCGGTGACCACGGGGGAGAGCAGATGCGGGATGCCGTCGTAGACCGAGAGCTCCAGCATCTTGGGGTCGATCATGATCAGCCGGCATTCGTCGGGGGAGAGCTTGTAGAGCAGGCTCAGGATCATGGTGTTGATCGCCACCGACTTGCCCGAGCCGGTGGTGCCGGCGATGAGCAGATGCGGCATGCGGGCGAGGTTGGCCACCACCGGCTCACCGCCGATGTCCTTGCCGAGCGCGAGCGGCAGGGCGTGGCTGCTGTCGCCGTAGGATTTCGCCGCGAGGATCTCGCGCAGCAGCACCTTCTCGCGCAGTTCGTTCGGCAGCTCGATCCCGATCACCGAGCGCCCCGGGATGGTGGAGACGCGGCAGGCCAGCGCCGACATCGAGCGGGCGATGTCGTCCGCGAGCCCGATGACGCGGGAGGCCTTGAGACCGGCCGCCGGTTCCAGTTCATACATGGTCACCACCGGACCGGGTCGGATCGAGACGATCTCGCCGCGCACGCCGTAATCGTCGAGCACGTTTTCCAGCATGCGGGCGTTCTCCTCCAGCGCGTCGCTGGAGAGGTGGTGGCGCACGATGGTCGAGGGCGACTGCAGGAGCGAGAGCGGCGGGGTCCGGTAAATTTCGGGCGCGTCGCCGTCGAGCGCGAGCTGGGGTTGCTCCTCGGACCGGGCGCGCGCGCTCTTGACTAGCGGTTTCGCGGCGGGAACGCGAACCCGCGGCTGCGGAAGGATCTCGCGATCGAGGTCCGGGTCGCTTTCGGTTTCCTCTATGTCGTCGCGCTCCAGCACCGCCGTCTCGGCATGGGCGGCGGTCAGCGGCGGGATCGGGCGCAGCGCAGGCGAGCGGCTGGTGGCATCCGCCTCGGCGCGGGCACGGACCGCTGCGGTGATCTTCGCCATGACGCTGTCCTCGGAGGGCCGCAGTGCCGCGGGGTCGAATCGCGGGATGCCCTCGGCCCGCAGCGCGCCGGGCTTGGGCAGTGACGCCTCCGCAGCCTCGGCGCGGCGGGCGCGCAGTTCCGACGCCGAGCGGTGGGCGGCGCGTGCGCCCTCGGAGGCGGTCGCGACGGCACGGCCGGTCAGGCCGTAGAGCCCGGAATAGAGCAGCACCGAGCCGCCGCTGAGGAAGGCGAGAAAGCCGCGCATTTCCGCCCAGGTCACCCCGAGCGCATAGCCGGTCGTGAGCGCGAAGGCGAAGGCCAGCGCCAGGCTGGTGATCGTCAGGGCGAGCGTGAGGTCGAGCGGCATGAGCGAGACGAGCCCGCCCACTGCGGCGTCGCCCAGCATGCCGCCGAGCCCGTAGTCGAACTGCCAGCCGGAGAGCGGCACATGGGTCGCCGCGAAGGCGGCGGCGGCGAGCAGGGCCACCGGCACGGCGATGGCGCGGCTGACCGCCCGGGTCTCGCCGGCATGGAGCAGGAGCCGCAGGCCCCAGGCGGCGAGGGCGACGGGAATGCCGTAGGCGGCCCAGCCGAGCGCACGATGCATCGGGTCGGCGATGGAGGCGCCGACGAGGCCGAGCGCGTTCTGCGGCGCGGCGTCCGTGGCGCTGAAGAGGCTCGGATCGTCCGGCGAATAGGTCCAGATCATCGTCCCGGCGAGGGCGGCCAGCGCGAGCAGGATCAGGCCGAGAAGCTCGGTGCCGCGACGGCGCAAGGCCTCCTCGGTATCGCTTTCGATGAGGGGGGCGCGACGTTTCGCTTTGCTGCGTCCTGCCATCTATCCTGCCCTTTCGATGAAATGCCTGTCTCCGAGAACCTCGCGGATCGCGCGAAGTCCGCGCGCGACTTCCGCGGCTTCTGCGACCAGCGCGACGCGGATGTATGCGGCCCCGGGATTGCGACCCGTGGCGTCGGTGCGGCCAAGATAGGCGCCCGGCAGCACCCGCACACCCATCTCGCGCCAGAGCGCGAGGGCTGCCGCCTCGCCGTCGCCGACCGGCAGCCAGAGGAAGAACCCGGCGCCGGGCGGCACATAGCCCGGCAGGTCGCCGAGGATCGCGTCGGCGAGCTCGAATTTCTCCACATAGAGCGCGCGGCTCGCCACCACATGCGCCTCGTCGCGCCAGAGCGCCGTGGCGGCGTGCTGCAGCGGCAGCGGCACCGGCGCGCCGCCATAGGCGCGCAGCTGCCGGATCGCCGCGATGCCGCGCGGGCCGCCCGCGGCGAAGCCCGCGCGCAGGCCGGGCACGTTCGAGCGCTTCGAGAGCGACTGGAAGACCAGCACCCGCTCGGGATCCGCACCGGCGGCGCGGGCGGCGGGGAGCGCGCCCGGCGGCGGGGCGCCGCGCCAGATCTCGGAATAGCATTCGTCGGCGAGGATGCGGAAATCGTGGCGCTCGGCGAGCGCGATCAGCGCGCGCCACCAAGCCGCGTCCGCCACCGCGCCCTGGGGATTGGCGGGCGAGCAGACATAGGCGAGCGTCACCCGGTCGAGCAGGGCGCCGGGCAGGGCCGCGAAATCCGGCAGGAAGCCGGTTTCGGGCGTTGCCGCCACCGGGACCGGCTCGGCGCCGACGGCGAGCGCGGCCGCGCCGTAGCATTGGTAGAACGGGTTCGGCATGAGGATCGCCGGCCGCTGCCCGCCCTTGCTTTCCGGCGAGAGTGCCAGCGCGGCGTTGAAGAGCCCCTCGCGGCTGCCGTTCAGCGAGACCACCTCGGTTTCGGGATCGACGGCGACGCCGTAGCGCAGCGCCAGCCAGTCCGCGATGGCGGCGCGCAGCTCCGGCGTTCCCTCGTTGGGTGGGTAGCGGCCGAATTCCCCGGCATGGGCGGCGATGGTTTCGGCGACGAGGGCGGGAACCGGATGGCGCGGCTCGCCGATGCTCATGGAGATCTCGGGCCTGCCGGGCGCGCAGCCGTGGAGCAGCCGCCGCAGACGCGGAAAGGCATACTCCGGCAGATCGGAGAACCGCTGGGGTAACTGCATCCTTCGTGCCTCACATCCGGGATCTGGCGTCCCGGTCTGCGGCAATTCTATCCGCCGGGGCGGTTAAGGTCCAGATAATACCGGCGGTCCCTGCTGCCCGCCCGGCGCGGCGACCCCGTTATCGGAGCTTGGGGAGAAGGCCGCGCCCCGCGTGGCCCGCCGAGCATTCCCCCGGACCCGAAAGGCGAGGCGCCGGTGGCGCGCCGGCCCCCGGCAGGTCCGGCGCGGCCCGATCGCCACGGGTCGATCGGGCTGGGGACACCCGGCTCGGGGGCGGGATGAAAGTCGACGGCGCGGGCCGCTGGCATGGGCATTGCGGGCCGCCCTCGGGCGGCCGGTTCGTGGCGTCAGGCGCCCAGCGCCGCCTCGATGGCCGCGCCGAGGCGCAGGAGGCGCGACTCCGAGCCGGGGGCGGCCATGACCATCAGCCCGCAGCCGGGGGTGCCGCTCGGCAGGCTGAGCGCGCAGAGCCCCATGAGATTGCCGATCCTGGTGTTGCGCAGGGTCATGAGGTTCTCGCGCATGAAGAGCGCGTGATCGGCCAGAAGCGCCTCGACATTCGGCGCGAGGTTCGGGGTGGTGGGCAGGACCACCGCGTCGAAGCCGGCGGTCTCGGCGAGATATTCGGCGCGCAGGCGGTCGAGCTTCTGCCAGGCGGCCACGTAGTCGGGCGCCGAGAAGGCCTCCCCGGAGCGGAACCGGTCGAGCACGGGGGCGAACATGAGCTCGGGCCGGGCCTCGATGACCTCGCGGCAGGTCCCGTAGGCCTCGGCGGCGAAGATGCAGGGGGCGAGCGCCATCGCCTCGGCGACGGAGGCGAGGGCGGCGCGCTCGGTCCGCGCCCCGGCGGCGCGCAGCGGGTCGAGCGCGGCCTCGAGCGCCCGGGCCTGGCCGTCGGCGGTCGGGCCGATCCCGGCGGTGTCGAGCACGAGGAGGCTTGCGCCGTCGAGCGAGGCGCCGGCGAGATCCGGGGCCGGGGCGCCGGAGAGGGCGGCGAGCAGGAGGGCCGCGTCCTCGACCGAGCGGCAGAGCGGGCCGGGGGTGTCGAAGCGCGGGCAAAGCTGCACAACGCCCTCGAGGCTGAGCAGCCCGTGGGTGGGCTTCAGCCCGACGAGATCGTTCCAGCTCGAGGGGACGCGGATCGAGCCGCCGGTGTCCGAGCCGATCCCGGCGGCGGCGAGCCCGAAGGCGACCGAAGCCGCCGCCCCGGAGGAGGAACCCCCCGGTGCGAGCTCGGGATCGTTGATGTTGGGCGGGGTCGCGGTGACCGGGTTGATCCCGATCCCGGAGAAGGCGAGTTCGGTCAGATGGGTCTTGCCGAGGCAGACGAGCCCGGCCCGCCCGGCATGGGCGAGCACCGCCGCGTCGCGCTCCGGCACCCGGCCGGCGAGCAGGGCCGAGCCCGCCTCGGTGGCGGTGCCGGCGGTATCGAAGAGATCCTTCCAGCTGACCGGCACGCCGTCGAGCGGCCCGTGGCGCAGCCCCGCCCGCGCCCGGGCGGCCGCGGCATCGGCCTCGGCCCGCGCCCGGTCGGCGGTGACGCGGGCGTAGATCCCCGGCGCCTGGGGATGGCTCTCGATGGCCGAGAGATAGACCTCGGTCACCTCGCGCGGATCGATCTCGCCCGCCTCGAAGGCTCGCCCGAGATCCGCGGCCGTCATCCAGAGCCAGGTGTCCGACATGCGTATCCTTCCATCGCCGATCGCGCGAGCCTAGCCGGGGCATTGGCGATGGACAATCGCCTTGGCGCTTGGAATAGCATGCGCCCATGGAGCGGCATTGCGATGTCCTGATCGTCGGAGGCGGGCTGAACGGGCCCGCCCTGGCCCTGGCGCTGGCCTCGGGCGGGCTCAGCAGCGTGGTGATCGACGCCCAGCCGCGGGCGCGGCGCGCGGCGCCGGAATTCGACGGGCGCGCCTATGCGCTGGCGCTGTCGTCGCGGCGCATGCTCGCCGCATTGGGGCTCTGGCGCGACCTGGCGGCGCAGGCGCAGGCGATCAACGACATCAAGATCAGCGACGGGCGGGCCGGCGAGGGGGCCGCGCCCTGGCATCTGCATTTCGACCGGAACGAGATCGACGAGGGCCCGATGGGGCATTTCCTCGAGGATCGCTACCTGCGGGGGGCGCTGCTCGACGCCATCGACGGCAGCGCGCTGATCGAGCATCGCTCGGAGACGGAGGCCGTCGCCCAGGCGCCCGGGCCCGGCGGCATCGCGGTGACGCTTGGCGACGGCAGCCGGCTCCGGGCGGCCCTTCTGGTCGGCTGCGACGGGCGGGGCAGCCGGGTCGCCGCCCGCGCCGGGATCGCGCGGCTGGGCTGGGAGTATCGCCAGAGCGCGCTGGTCTGCGCCGTGGAGCACGAGCTGCCGCATCACGGCATCGCGCATCAGTTCTTCATGCCGCCGGGGCCGCTGGCGATCCTGCCCCTGCCGGGCAACCGGTCCTCGATCGTCTGGACCGAGGCGCGCGACCGCGCCGCGGTGATCGCGGGGCTGGAGAGGGAGGCCTATCTCGCCGCGCTCAGGCCGCGGTTCGGGGATTTCCTCGGCGGGATCCGGCTGGCGGGCGCGCGCTTCGGCTATCCGCTTGGCCTGTCGCTGGCCGAGAGCTTCACCGCCGAGCGGGTGGCGCTGGCGGGCGATGCGGCGCATGGCATCCATCCGCTCGCGGGGCAGGGTCTGAACCTCGGCCTGCGGGACGTGGCCGCGCTCGCGGAGGTTCTGGTGGAGGCGCATCGCCGCGGGCTCGACATCGGCGCGCCGGACGTGCTCGCGGGCTACCAGCGCTGGCGGCGGTTCGACACCGCCATGCTGGTCGCGGCCACGGACGGGCTCAACCGGCTCTTCTCCAACGACAACCCGCTCCTGCGCCTGGGGCGCGACCTCGGCCTGGGTCTGGTGAACCGGCTGCCGGCGCTCAGGCGCGGGCTGATCCGCGAGGCGGCGGGTCTCGCGGGGGATCTTCCGAAGCTGCTGCTTGGGCGGCCGATCTAGGACGGCCCCGGTGACGGAAGCTCGGGACATCGCGAGTGGTCCGGCCGCTCGCGCCGGCATCGACCGCGCCCGGCAGGCGGCAGGTACAGTTTGAAGTCCCGGCGCCGATTTGGTAGCTGGATGGTCGAGGCCCCGTTAGCTCATCCGGTAGAGCGCTGGCTTTGTAACCCAGAGGTGGTCCGTTCAAGTCGGACACGGGGCACCAAGACAAGTACTTAAATCATTGCAATGTAATGCTATTTTATTATGTGCACTTGATTGGAGCCACCTTTCAGTCCACCCAAGAGATCGTGATGAGTCCAAGTGGTTTCGCCATATGGGCGGATTGCCTCCGCACACCGTTTGGTCGTCTGATACCGAATCCGGTTGATTGATTCCATCGGGGAATCCCCCCCCGCCGGAATCAATCAACCGGATTCGGTATGACACATGCTGTCATGGCGACCAGTAAGCCATTGGATTGCCGAGACCACCACATTTGTGCCAACAGCCTGACCCGCAGGTCGAACGTTTCGGTCCGGCCTGCGCAAGGTGCCACACAACAGGGAGGCGGGTCGTCCCGGGTTCCTGGGTGCAGGTGATCACAGGCACTTCCTGGTCGGCCATGGCGCCGCTCCGCGCGACGAAGAATGACGCCTGCGGTGCCGTCGCCGCGTGAGCGAAAGTGCGAGAGCGACTGGACGCTGCCGCAGGGTCCGTCATGGGCCAGGCATCGGAAGCTCCGCCTCGATCGAAGCTTTGATGAAGTCGCTGACCAGCACGTCGAGCCGCACCGTCCATTGGCCGCCCACCGGCAGCTCGACCGGGCCGGCGAGCCAGAGCGGGCCGTCGCGGGACGCCTCGAGGCGGATCGGCTCGATGCCGCGGGCAGGGTCGGCGAAGCTGATCCTGACCTCAAGCGGGTCCAGCTCGCCGCCGTCGGCTGACATCAAGGCGATCTCGATGCGGTTCGCTCCCGGTCGCCCGGGCTTCAGCGTGACGTCCGCCATCACGTTCGGCCCGTGCATGTGAACGTAGGCCTCGGACGCCGCCGCCGCGAGTGCACGGGGTGGCGGGGTCAGACGGAAGCCGCTGGCGAGGCAGAGGATCGCGACTCCGAGCAGGATCTCGGCTGCGACCGACCGCCGGAACCGCCGCGCCGCCCCGGTCTCTCCCCGTTCGATCGCGGGCGTCAGCAGCAACCGGTTCACGGCCGCGAGCGCGAGAAGCAGCGCGACCGCGACGAGCTTGGCGAGGAGCAACCGGCCGTAGGCGCTCGCGACCAGCGCTGCCGGGGTGCGCATCTGCACGATGGCGAGCAGCGCACCGCTCAGGAGGAGGAGCGCGACGAGCGGCATCGCCAGCGCCGAGAAACGCCGGAGTGTCGGAACGAGGGCCGCGCCTGGCGAGGCCGCCCGTTCCGCGAGCCCGGGCAGCGCGCCGATCCAGAAGACGACGGCGGCGGCATGGATCGCCACCGACGGGGCGGTCAGCCAGCGGGGAGCAGCCGTTGCCGCATGGCCGAAGAGCGCGAAGGAAACGGCGGCGAGAGCCCACGCCAGCACGGCCCAGCCCGGGGCCCGGCAGGCCGAGGCGACAGCGGCGGCCGCGGCGAGGACGGCCGTCGCCGCGAACGGGCTCGCCAGGGCCGCACGCCAGGGCGCCGGGGTGACGAGACTGCCCGGCGCGAGATCGAGGAGGTCGAGCCCTTGGAGGCCGAGCGCCAAGACCGCCAGCGGCAGCACCGCGATGGCTGAGCAACCTGCGACGGTGGGCGCCAGGCGGCCCGACCGGCCACGGTCGACGAGGTCCCGGAAGACGGCCCCGCCGACCCCGAAGACGAGGGCGAGCGTCAGGAGCCCGCGCCCGAGGGCGGCGGTCGGTGCCGAGCGCGGGGCAGCGGCTTCGGATGCGTCGGCCGCGCCGGAGGTCGCCCTGCCGATGGAGAAAGTGAGGCTGCCGCCGACCGGGTGGCCGTCGGCGGAGGCCACCCGCCAGCTGAGGAGCCAGGTGCCTTCGACGGGGTCTGCCGGCAGGGGCACGACAAGGCTGTCCCCCGCCGCCTCCGGCGCCCCCTCGATCGCGGCACCGCCGGCCGGCGGAAACCAGCGGAGGACGAGCGGCCGGACCGGCTCGCTGAAGGTCAGCGTTGCCGCCGCGGGCGCCTCGGACATCATCGTGCCCGCCGCTGGATCGGTGGCGACGAGCTGCGCATGCGCCTGCGCGCGCGCCCCGCAGAGAAGGCACGCGAGCAGACAGAGGACGAGGCGCGCCGGCACCCCGGCCCGGGCGCGTCAGTGGCCGCCCGCGGCCGGCAGCAGCTTCACTCCCGGCGCCGGGCTCTCGAGGCTGTCATGGTCCTGGCCCGTGGTCGGGATCTCGATCCAGCGCTCCGCCGCGTCGGCGCATTCCTGGACGACGGGGAAATAGAGCGCCTCGCCGACCTCGAGATCGGTCGTCAGCATCGCGCGGAACACGAATTCGTCGTAGAAGGCATCCGGAAGCTCGCCGGTCCAGACGATCTCGGTCACGCCTTCGCTCATCGGCGTGCCGTAGTAGTCGTAGGACCTGGCATATTTGCCCGTCACGGTTTCGAGCCTCCAGCCGGCCTTCGGCATCGGCTTCACCGCGATCACCCCCTCGGGGATCTGTACGCGCAGCGTCTGCGTCGCCTCGCCGGCGCAGCCATGCGGGACCCGCAGAACCGCCTTCCAGCTGCCGCCGACGGTCGCCTCCGAGGTCTCGAAGGTGACGTGGGCGTTGGCGGCAGTCGCGATGCCGGCCGCGAGCGCGGCGGCGAGAATGAGCTTGGACATGGGATTTCCATCCTTCCGGTCGCCGCCGGCGTTGCGCCGCGGCATGATATGGGGACCGTCCGTGCGCGGACGGACGCAATCTCAGGAGATGGACTTCGTCGGCGGGCCCCGCGCCAGTTGCGCCGCCGACGCGGCCTGCGGCCGGCCGATGGCACGCCCGATACGAAAGTCCGCGTCGGTCGCGAACAGGGCACGCGTAGCCTCGCCCGGAGCGGCGGTGGCCAAACCCGGCGCGGCCACGAGGACGCAGGCAAAACACGCCGGGGTCAGGATGTGCTTTTCGTCATCATGGGCCGGATGCCCGACGTCCGTGCAGAGTTCCGGAAGGATTCCCCCGGGGAGCGCGTAGTCGAGCGCGTAGACCGTCCGCTCGATGACGATGCGGGCATTGAGAGCCGGCGCCTGGACGATCGCCAGGGCGAAGAACCCGGCGAGCAGAGCCTGCACCCAGCCGCGCCATCTCCTGCCCATGGCCACCGGCATGCGGGGTCCGGAGGGCCGAGTCAATCGGGAATGCGTGCGGGCGGCCTGCCGCGGCCGATCCTCCGAGGTGCCGACGATCGGCGGTCGGGACCGAATACCTTGCGGGAGGGGCAGCGTAGGCCCGGCGCGCGGCAAAGGGCGCCGGAGGCAACCCCGGCGCCCGTTCGATGGGAAGCGGCGATCAGCGCTTGGAGAACTGGAAGCTGCGACGGGCCTTGCGCTTGCCGTATTTCTTGCGTTCCACCACGCGGCTGTCGCGGGTCAGGAAGCCGGCCGCCTTGAGCGCGGGGCGGAGGCTGGGCTCGTAGAGGCTGAGCGCCTGGCTGATGCCGTGCTTGACCGCGCCGGCCTGGCCGGAGAGGCCGCCGCCCTTGACGGTCGCCATCACGTCGAACTCGCCGGCGACCCCGGCGACGGTGAAGGCCTGGCCGATCACCATCTGCAGCACGGGGCGGGCGAAATAGGCATTCATGTCCTTGCCGTTGACCACGACCTTGCCGGAGCCCGGCTTGATCCAGACACGGGCGACCGCGTCCTTGCGCTTGCCGGTGGCATAGGAGCGGCCGAGCGCGTCGCGCTTGGGCTCGCGCACCGGCGCGGCTGCGGCCGCGGAATCGATCCCGACCACGGAGTCCTTGAGCTGATCGAGCGAAGTGAGATCTGCCATGATTATGCGCTCCGGGTGTTCTTGGGGTTCATGCCGGCGAGATCGAGCACCTGCGGCTCCTGGCCGCCATGGGGATGCTCGTTGCCGGCGTAGACGCGCAGGTTCGACATCTGCTTGCGGCTGAGCGGCCCGCCGGGCAGCATCCGCTCGACGGCCTTGAGGATCACGCGCTCGGGATGCTTGCCTTCGAGGATCTGGCCGGCGGTGCGGTGCTTGATGCCGCCGGGGAAGCCGGTGTGCCAGTAATAGCGCTTGTCGGCGCGCTTGTTGCCGGTCATCTGCACCTTGTCGGCGTTGATGACGATCACGTTGTCGCCCATGTCCATGTGCGGCGTGAAGCTGGGCTTGTGCTTGCCGCGCAGCCGCATGGCGACGAGGCTGGCGAGCCGGCCCAGGACGATGCCCTCGGCGTCGATCACGATCCACTGCTTGTCGATGTCGGCCGGTCTGGCGGAGAATGTCTTCATGTCTCGAACGGTCCCGTGTCAGGCCGGAAGGCGGACCCTTCCGGAGGCCGGGGGGTTATGGCCGGGACGGCGACGCGCGTCAATCGCAATGTTGCGGAATTTCTTTAGCGATATCATGCGATTGAAATTACGGTATCAAAATACCCCATATCGCGACGGCGCCATCGCGTCGATGACGCCGGTGAGCTTGAGGATGGTGTAGAGCACCATCAGCCCGAGCAGGGCGAAGAGGAAGCGCCGCGGGCCGTGGGCGCGGGTGACGGTCGCGACGAGCGCGAGGGCGAGAACCAGGGCGAGGAGGAAGCGCAGCATCGCGGCAGTATCCGCTCTCGCGCCGCCGCCGCAACCCGCATCGCGCCAGCCCGGCGTTGCATCCCGCCGCCGGAGCGCCCATCAAGGCAATCGGCGCCGGGAGCGGCGCGCGACCGACGATCACGGACGGGGGCCCGCCATGCCCGACGAGCGACCCGAGTTTAGTCCCGGCCGGCCGGCGGACCGGATCGTGGTGGATCTGGCGGTGCGGCTCGGGTTTCTCGGGCTCTTCGCCTGGCTGGCGCTGGTGATCCTGCGCCCCTTCGTGCTGATCCTGCTCTGGGCGCTGTTCCTGACCGTGGCGCTGCAGCCCGGCCATGCAAGGCTCGCGGCGCGGCTGGGCGGGCGCGGGCGGCTCGCCTCCGTGATCGTCACCCTGATCGGGCTCGCCATCGTGCTCGGTCCGATCTCGATGCTGGTGGCGAGCCTCGTCGGGTCGGTGGAGGCGCTCTCGATGGGCATGGCCGGCGGCGGCCTGTCGATCCCGCCGCCGCCGGCGGAGGTGAGGACCATCCCGATCGCCGGGGCCTGGCTGCATTCGAACTGGGAGCTGGCCTCCTCGAACCTACAGGGCTTTCTCGGGCGCTACGGCACGACACTGATCGGCGCCGGGAAATGGGTCATCCGCCCGGCCGAGGCCCTCGGCCGGGATCTGATCGACATCCTGATCGCGGTGGTGATCGCGGGCGTGCTGCTCGTGCCGGGGCCGCGCTTCGTGCCGGGGTTCCGGCGCTTTGCCGCGCGGGTCATGGGAAGCCGCGGGTCGGATTTCGTCGATCTCGGCGCCGCCACGATCCGCAACGTGGCGCGCGGGGTGATCGGGGTGGCGGCGATCCAGGCGCTGTTGGTCGGCGTCGCCCTGATCGTCGCGGGCGTGCCGGCGGCGGGGCTGCTGACGCTCGTGGCGCTGCTCGGCGCGATCCTGCAGATCGGGGTCGGCCTCGTGGTGGTGCCGGTGATCGTCTGGGGCTGGCTCGTGCTCGGCACCTGGCCCGCGATCCTGCTGACCGCCTGGCTTGTCCCGGCGATGTTCAGCGATCTCGCGCTCAAGCCGCTGATGGTCGGGCACGGGCTGCGCACCCCGATGCTGGTGATCCTGGCCGGCGTGATCGGCGGCACGATCAGCTTCGGGCTGATCGGGCTCTTCCTGGGGCCGATCGTGCTAGCGCTCTTCTACGAGCTCGTCATCTTCTGGGTGGAGCTCGGGGATCCGGGGGAGGATCGGCCCGCGGCGGACGGCGGCCCGCCGTGAGGGAGGCGGCATGGCCGAAGATCCGGTTCTGCCTGCGGACACGGGGGTCGGCCGCGACGGACCCCGCCTGCGGCTTCCTGTCGGTGCGGGCGGTGGAGGGGGCTCAGCCGCGCGCGATGCGCTGGGGGCGGGGGTAGAGCGCGGCGAAGCGGGCGCGGATGACCAGCACGAAAAGCGCGACGGCGCCGAGCTGGTGCAGGATCGCCGCCTGCCAGGGCGCGCCCCAGAGCACGGTGACGATGCCGAGCGCGATCTGGAGCACCATCATCGCCGCCATGGCGTCGAAGGCGCCGCGGATGTCGCCGAGCGCGCTCCGGCGGCTGCGCCACCAGGCGAGGATGCCGACGAGCGCCAGCAGATAGCCGAGCATGCGGTGGTTGAACTGCACCAGCCCCGGGTTTTCGAGGTAGTTGCTCCAATAGGGCTCGAGGTTGAAGGCGGTGAAGGGCAGGAAGTCGCCGCCCATCAGCGGCCAGTCGTTGTAGCTCCGGCCGGCGTCGATGCCTGCGACCAGCGCCCCGAGCAGGATCTGGGCGAAGGCGAGCACGACGAGCAGGCTGCCCCAGCGCATGAGGCCCTCGTTGCGCTGGCGGCGGGCCTGGATCAGCTCCGCCTCGCTTCGTCCGAGCCGCAGGATGTACCAGGCGATCAGGCCGAGAATGAGGAAGGCGAGGCCGAGATGCACCGCGAGCCGCCAGGAGGCGACGCTGGTCATGGTGCCGGTGAGGCCGGAGGTCACCATCCACCAGCCGATCGCGCCCTGGAGGCCGCCGAGGAGGCCCGTCACCAGCAGGCGCCAGGTCCAGCCCGGCGGGATGCGCCGGCGCAGCCAGAACCAGAGGAACCCCAGCGCCCAGACCGCGCCGATCAGGCGGCCGAGCTGGCGGTGGCCCCATTCCCACCAGTAGATCGCCTTGAACTCGGCGAGCTCCATGTCGCGGTTGAGGATCTCGAATTGCGGCGTGGCGCGGTATTTCTCGAATTCCGCCTCCCAGGCGGCGGCGTCGAGCGGGGGGACCGCCCCGGTCACCGGTCGCCATTCGGTGATGGAGAGGCCCGAATCGGTGAGCCGCGTCATGCCGCCGACCACGATCATCGCCACGACCAGGAGGAAGATCACCGAGAGCCAGAGCGCGATGCCGCGGCGGGCGTATTGCGGCCGCCGCGCGGGCGTCGGGGCCGGCGCGGGGGCGGCGTCGCCCACGTCCTCGAAGATGCTGCGCGGTTTCGTCATGGCCACCTCCGGGGGCGATTTAGGCCCCGCGCCGCGCCCGGGCAAGCGCGATATGCGCTCAGCGCCCGGCGTCCGGGGGCCGGGTCAGCGCCCGGAGGATGCCGTGCAGCGTGCGGATCTCGGCGCCGGTGAGCGGCGTCCGGCGGAAGAGGGTCTCGATGTTGAGCTTCATGCTCGTGCGGTTCTGCGCGGGGAAGAAATACCCCGCCGCCTCCAGCCGCTGGTCGAGATGCTCGAGGAGTCGGTCCAGCTCGATCCCGCTCGCCCAGTCCGCGCCAGGGACCACCGCGGCGGGGCCGGCAGCGCGCATCCAGTCGTAGGCGACGAGGAGCACGCATTGCGCGAGATTGAGCGAGCCGAAGCCGGGGTTGGTCGGAACCGAGATCACCGCATTGGCCCGCGCGACATCGGCGGTCTCCAGCCCGGCGCGCTCGGCGCCGAAGAGCACGCCGACGCGGCCGCCGGCGGCGATGATCGTGCGCGCCTCGGCCATCGCCGCTTCGGGGGTGACGACCGGCAGGGTCAGCGCGCGCTCGCGGGCGGTGGTGGCGAAGACATGGGTGAGGTCGGCGCAGGCTTCGGCGGTGGTCTCGATGAGGCGTGCGTCGTCGAGCACGCGCCCGGCGCCGCTCGCCATGGCGTCTGCCGCCGGGTTCGGCCAGCCGTCGCGCGGGGCGACCAGCCGCATCCGGTCGAGACCGAAATTCAGCATCGCGCGCGCGGCGGCGCCGATGTTCTCGCCGAGCTGCGGGCGCACCAGCACGAAGACCGGCTGGTCCGCCGCCTGGGTGCCGCCGCTCTCGCGCCCGCGATCCGTGCCTGCCACCTGGTCCCTCCCGTCCGTGCCGGCCGCGTGATACTCTCGCGGGCCGGGATCGGGCAAGGGAGGGACGGGCATGGCCTATGACGAGAGCCTCGCGGCCACGATCCGCCAGGCGCTCGCGGGGTGCGACGGCGTCACCGAGCGGAAGATGTTCGGCGGGCTCTGCTTCCTGCTCAACGGGAACATGCTCTGCGGGGTCTATCGCGCGGGCGGCATGTACCGGGTGGGCAAGGCCCGGGCCGGCGCCGCCCTGGCCCTGCCCCATGTGCGGCCGATGGAGATGACCGGCCGGCCGATGCCTGGGCTGGTCGATGTGGACGCTGAGGCCTTCACCGATCCGGCGCTGCGCGACCGGCTGATGGCGATGGCGCTCGATTTCGTCGCGCCGATGCCGCCGAAATAGCCGGTATGCGGGCGTATGCGCGGCTTCCCCTCGGGGCGCCGATCCGCTAGAGAGGCCGCGCCCGTTCAGCGCCGAGCAAATCCCGAGGGAGCCCGTCCATGCCCAAGATCAAAGTCGCCAATCCGGTCGTCGAACTCGACGGCGACGAGATGACCCGGATCATCTGGGACTTCATCAAGCAGAAGCTGATCCTGCCCTATCTCGACATCGACCTGAAATACTACGACCTCGGCATCGAGGAGCGCGACCGGACCGACGACCAGATCACCATCGATGCGGCCAACGCGATCAAGGAACACGGCGTGGGCGTGAAATGCGCCACCATCACCCCCGACGAGGCCCGCGTCGAGGAATTCGGCCTCAAGCAGATGTGGCGGAGCCCCAACGGGACCATCCGCAACATCCTCGGCGGCGTCATCTTCCGCCAACCGATCATCTGCAAGAACGTGCCGCGGCTCGTGCCGGGCTGGACCCAGCCGATCGTCGTCGGCCGCCATGCCTTCGGCGACCAGTACCGGGCCACCGACTTCCGCTTCCCCGGCAAGGGCAAGCTGACGATCAAGTTCGTCGGCGAGGACGGCAGGGTGATCGAGCGGGACGTCTTCGACGCGCCGGGCTCGGGCGTGACGATGGCGATGTACAACCTCGACCAGTCGATCATCGACTTCGCCCGCGCCTCGATGAACTATTCGCTCTCGCTCGGCTGGCCGCTCTATCTCTCGACCAAGAACACCATCCTCAAGGCCTATGACGGCCGCTTCAAGGACCTGTTCCAGGAGGTCTTCGACGCCGAGTTCGCCGATGCCTTCAAGAAGGCCGGCATCACCTACGAGCACCGGCTGATCGACGACATGGTGGCCTCGGCGCTGAAATGGTCGGGCGGCTATGTCTGGGCCTGCAAGAACTACGACGGAGACGTGCAATCCGATACCGTGGCCCAGGGCTTCGGCTCGCTCGGGCTGATGACGAGCGTGCTGATGACGCCCGACGGCAAGACGGTGGAGGCCGAGGCGGCGCATGGCACGGTGACGCGGCACTACCGCCAGCATCAGGCGGGCAAGGAGACCTCGACCAATTCGATCGCCTCGATCTACGCCTGGACCGGCGGGCTGAAGCATCGCGCCAAGCTCGACGAGAATGCGGCGCTGATGAACTTCGCCGAGACGCTCGAGCGGGTCACCGTCGACACGGTCGAGGCCGGGTTCATGACCAAGGATCTCGCGCTGCTGGTCGGGCCGGACCAGAAATGGCTGACGACCACGGGCTTCCTCGAGAAGGTCGACGCGAACCTGCAGGGGGCGCTGGGCTGAGCGCCGCCGGAGCGGAGGGCGGGGTCGAGGGCCCGCCCCCGCCTCCGCGGCATAGCGCGTTCGAGGATGCGCAGGGCCTGGTTGCGGGCTCGCTGATGGTGGTCACGGGGCTCGCCTTCCTGCAGCATCTGGGGCTGATCACCGGCCAGATCGCGGGCCTGGCGCTCCTGGTCTCGATCTGGACCGGAATCGCCTTCGGGCCGGTCTTCTTCGTGCTGAACCTGCCGTTCTACTGGGTGGCGCTGCGCCGTATGGGCTGGGTCTTCACGCTGAAGACGGTGCTCGCGGTCGGGCTGGTCTCGGTCTTCTCCGCGCTGCGGCCCGAGGTCCTGACCTTCGCCCATGTGGAGCCGCTGACCGGCGCGGTGCTTGGCGGGGTGATCTCGGGCGCGGGCCTGCTCGCGATCTTCCGGCATCGCGCGAGCCTCGGCGGTGTGGGGATCGTCGCGCTCTATCTTCAGGAGCGCACGGGCTTCCGCGCCGGCTGGACGCAGCTCCTCGTCGATCTGGTGATCTTCGCGCTGGCGCTGATGACGCTGCCTGCCGGGGCGGTGGCCTATTCGCTGGCGGG
>NZ_DAIUBO010000073.1:0-16957 GCF_036846665.1 Amaricoccus sp.
CGTCACGCCGAAGGCGTGCCTCCGGCACGACGCGGGCGCTTCGCTCCCGCCCGGGCCGGGCGCCGCCCTCATCTCTTGGCGGAACGGTCGTCCGGGGAACAATGGGCTCTAAAATGCGATCACCCTGGGCTCCGGCGGGTGGGGCGTTGACAGCGGCACGTGCGCCGCGCCTGATCGCGGCATGGAAGCTCGCGATGCCGGATCGGCCCTTGCGCTCTGGATCGTCGGTCCGGGGGCGGTCGAGATCCGGGGCGCAGCGCTGCGCGCCGCTCCCGGGGACGTCTTGCTGGCGACCCGGTTCAGCGGGATCAGCCGCGGCACCGAGGCGCTGGTGCTGCGCGGGGGCGTGCCCGAGGGCGAGCGGACGCGCATGCGCGCGCCGCTGCAGGCGGGCGATTTCCCCTGGCCGGTGAAATACGGCTATGCGGCGGTCGGGCGGATCCTCGAAGGCGCGGAGGCCGGGCGCGACGCCTTCGTGCTGGCGCCGCATCAGGACCGGCTGGCGGTGCCTGGCGCCATGGTGCTGCCGCTGCCCGAGGGCGTGCCGGCGGGGCGCGCGGTGCTGGCGGCCAACATGGAGACGGCGCTCAACGTGGTCTGGGACGGGGCCGCGGGGCCGGGCGACCGGGTCGCGGTGATCGGGGCGGGGGTGGTCGGCGCGCTGGCGGCCTGGCTCTGCGGGCGGATGCCGGGGGCGGAGGTGACGCTCATCGACCTGCTGCCGGGGCGTGCGGCGCTGGCGGCGGCGCTGGGCGTGGGTTTCGCCCTGCCGGAAGACGCGCCCGGGGGCTGCGACCTGGTGATCCATGCCAGCGCCAGCGCGGCGGGGCTGGAAACGGCGCTGGCGGCGGCGGGCGAGGAGGCGCGGGTGGTGGAGGCGAGCTGGTACGGCGACCGGGCGGGGACACTCGGCCTCGGCGGCGGCTTCCACAGCCGGCGGCTGCGGCTGGTGTCGAGCCAGGTGGGCATGGTGCCCGCCAGCCGGCGGGCGCGCTGGCCGCGGCGGCGGCGGCTGGAGGCGGCGTTGCGGCTGCTGGCCGATCCGGCGCTCGATGCGCTGATCTCGGGCGAGACGGATTTCAGCGACCTGCCGGCGCGCTACGGGGCGATCCTTGACGACCCCGGCACGCTCTGCCATCGCATCGCCTATCGCTGAGGGGAGAGGGTCATGTTCGCGGTCGAGGTGCGGGACCATGTGATGATCGCCCACAGCCTGCCGGCGCCGGTGTTCGGGCCGGCGCAGGGGCGGCACGGGGCGACCTTCGTGGTCGATGCGGCCTTCTTCGCCGAGGAGATCGACGCGCACGGGCTGGTGGTGGACATCGGGCGCGCGACCGAGGCGCTGGGCGCGGTGCTCGCACCGCTGCGCTACGCCGACCTCGACGCGGTGCCGGGTTTCGAAGGCAAGTTCACGACGACGGAATTCCTCTGCCGCCACATCTTCGAGGGCCTCGCCGCCGCCCTGCGGGCGGGCGGGCTCGGGGATGGCGGGCGGGTGCGGCGGCTGCGGGTCAGCCTCGCCGAGAGCCATGTGGCGCGCGCCTGGTACGAGGCGGCGATCTGAGCGCGGGCGGTCTGCATTTCGCCATCCCCGGCGCACTGGGGACGCCGACCGGGGGTTATGGCTACGACCGGCGGCTGATGACGGAATTGCGGCGCGGCGGTCTCGCGGTGCGGCACCTGGCGCTGCCGGGGGGCTATCCCTTTCCGGATGCGGCGGCGCGGGCGGCGGCGGGGGCGGCGCTCGCGGGGCTGCCGGACGGGGCTTTGGTTCTGATCGACGGGCTTGCCGGCGGGGTGCTGGCGGAGGAACTGGCGGCGGAGGCGGCGCGGCTGCGGCTGGTGGCGCTGGTGCATCATCCGCTGGCCGACGAGCGCGGGCTCGACGAAGGCTCGGCGGAGCGTCTGGCGCGCTCGGAGCGCGCGGCGCTGGGCCACATGCGGGCGGTGATCTGCACCAGCCCGGCGACGGCGCGGCGGCTGGCGGAGGCGTTCGGCGTGCCGGTCGCGGCGATCACCGTGGCGCCGCCGGGGACGGATCGCGCGGCGCGCGCGACCGGCAGCGGCGCGGGCGGGGTGCCTCGGGTGCTGAGCGTCGGCTCGCTCATCCCGCGCAAGCGCCACGACGTGCTGGTCGAGGCGCTGGCACTCCTGCGCGATCGGCCCTGGAGCGCGCGCATCGTGGGCGCGGCGGATCTCGACCGCGAATGCGCGGCGGCGCTGGTGCGGCGGATCGCGGCGCTCGGGCTCGAGGACCGGATCGCGGTGCTGGGGGCCGTCACCGACACCCGCGCCGAGATGGCGGCGGCGGATGTCTTCGCGCTCGCCTCGGAATACGAGGGCTACGGCATGGCCTTCGCGGAGGCGCTGTCGCAAGGCTTGCCGGTGGTGGCCTGCCGCGCCGGGGCCATCGCCGATCTGGTGCCGGAGGCGGCGGGGGCGCTGGTCGCACCCGGTGATGCGGTGGCCTTCGCCGCCGGTCTCGCGCCGCTCATTGACGATCCGGCGCGCCGGCGTGTGGCGGCAGAGGCGGCCTGGGAGGCCGGACAGGGGCTGCCGGGCTGGGAGGAGACGGCGCGGCGGGTGGCGGCGGTGCTGGCGGGCGTGGCCGCGTGAGCTTCGATCCCGCCTGGCTGGAGCTGCGCGCGCCGGCGGATCGTGCGGCGCGCGACTCCGGCCTGCTGGCGGCGGCGGCGGAATTTCTCGGCGCGGCCGAGGATCCGGTGGCGGTCGATCTGGGCTGCGGTCTCGGGGCGACTTTGGCGGCCTTTGCCGGGCGGGTCGGGGGGCGTGTCCGCTGGCGGCTGGTGGACAAGGACGCGCGGCTGCTCGGGATGGCGGCGGCGCGCTGCGGCGGGGACATCGAGACCTGGGCGATGGATCTCGGCGCCGTCGCCGAGCTGCCCCTCGAAGGGGCGCGGCTGGTCACGGCCTCGGCGCTGCTCGACCTGATGCCGGGCGACTGGATCGAGGCGCTGGCGGCGCGCGTGGCGCGCGAGGGCCTCGCGGTCTATGCGGCGCTGAGCTACGACGGCGCGCTCGACTGGTCCCCCGGGCTGGCGGAGGACGCGGCGGTGCGGGAGGCCTTCAACCGGCACCAGCTGCGCGACAAGGGGCTCGGGCCGGCGCTGGGCCCGGCGGCGGGTGCGGCGCTGGCGGCGGCGCTGGAGCGGCGGGGATACGTGGTGCGCGAGGCGGCGAGCCCCTGGCGGCTCGGGCCGGGCGAGGCGGACCTGCACCGGGACCTGGTCGCGGGGATCGCCGCCGCGGCGGCGGAGACCGGAATGCCGGCCGCCGCCTGGGCTCAGGCGCGCCGCGCGGCGATCGCGGCATCGACCTGCCGGGTCGGCCATCTCGACGTGCTGGCATTGCCCCCCGGCGCGAGCGCGCAATCGAAGACCACGTCGGTGTCGAGGCCGTAGACGAAGGTCTCCGGGCGCAGCGCGTCGGCGAGCCGGGCGATCGGCGCCGTCCTGAGCCCGGTGGGGCCGGCGCCGATGATCAAGGGCGCGATGCTGACATGCAGGCGGTCGAGCAGACCGGCCTCGAGGAAGCCGGCAATGGTGACGCCGCCGCCCTCCACGAGGATGCGGGCAAGGCCGCGCCGCGCCAGCGCGAGGCCGATCGCCTCGGGGCGGATCCAGCCGGCGGCATCGGGCAGGCGGACGACCTCGACGCCGGCGGGCCGGGCGAGGTCGCAGGCCTGGACCACCAGCCGCCGGGCGCCGTCCTCGGCGAGCACCCGGGCATCGGCGGGCAGGCGGCCGCGCGGGTCGATGACCACCCGCGCCGGGCTCGTGCCGTCGCAGAGCCGCACGGTCAGGCGGGGATTGTCGGTCAGCGCCGTGCGCACGCCGATCACCACCGCATCGGCCAGCGCGCGGCAGCGGTGCAGGTGGCAGAGGCCCTCGCGGCCCGAGACATCCGCCGCATCGCCGGTCACGGTGGCGACGCGGCCGTCGAGCGACTGGCCGACCTGGGCGAAGAGGAAGGGGGCCGCGTCGGGCGCACCACGGGCGAGCGGGGCGTAGAGGTCGAAGGCGGCCCGGGCCGCATCGGTCCAGGCGGGATCGGGCAGGATGGCGTGCTCACCCGCCCGCAGGGCGCGCAGCGCCGCCCAGACCGTCTCCGTCATCGCTGCCGGCCGCATCCCGAACCCTCGCTTCTTCCCCCGCCGGGAGATCCCCACGCATCTGAGTTTAGTATTGTGCGGGCGCGGGTAAAGGTTCCGCCCGCGTGCGGATTTCCGGGCCGGCCGCCGCGGCCTGCGTCGCCGCCTGCGGCCCGAAGGTGGCGAGCAGGCGGTCGCGGAAGTCCTCCATCGGCATGGCCGGCGTCGCCGGGGCCGGCACGAGGCCCGGCGTCCAGCCCCAGTCGGCGAAGCGCGCGACCAGGTCGGGCGGGCCGATCACATGCACCGGCACGTCGTCGCCGCCGTGGCCCTGCGCGACGAATCCGGTCGGCTGGTGATCGCCGAGCGCGATCATCAGTGGCGGCGTCGCGGCGCGGCGGGCGGCGAATTCGCCGATGACGGTGAGGCTGTAGACGAGCGCGCGGCGGAACTGCTCGCGCACCCGGTCGGGGTCGCGCCAGACCAGTTCGGGCGGGTCGCCGGCGGTGGCGAAGGGATCGAAGACCTTGCCGTCGCCCAGGCTCTCCCAGGGCAGGACCGGCGGGATCGGCGTCCAGGGCGCATGGGAGGAGATGAGCGCGATCTCGGCGAAGACCGGGTTGCGCGGCTGCGGGTCGAGCAGCCGGCGCTCGAAGGCCGCGAGCGTGAACTGGTCGGGCATGGTGACCCAGTTGAAGGGCTTTCCGCGATAGCCGAGATCCGCGGCGGCGAGGATGGTGTCGTAGCCGAAATAGCCGGATTCCCGCCAGGTCAGCGTGATCGCCGGCACCACGGCCGCGGTGTGCCAGCCGGCCTCGCGGGCGAGGCCGAGCAGGGTGCGGCGGGGGCTGGCGACCAGCGCGCGATAGCGTCCGTCGCTGGCGATCCGGAGCCCGGTGAGCAGGGTGGAATGCGCGAGCCAGCTCTGGCCGCCGCGCGTCGTCGAGGTGAGCCAGCCCGAGCGCGCGGCGAGGCCGGCCGCGGCGATCCTGCCTTCCGCGGTGGCGAGCGCGGCGGTCACGCTCGGAGAATAGAGCGGGTTCTCCAGGGCCGTGCGGCCGTAGGATTCGATGAAGGTGACGAAGACGTCGGTGCCGTCGAGGCTGGGCAGGATCGCGGAGGGCAGCGCTGTGGCGTAAGGGTCCTGCGCCGCCTCGATGCGGAAGGCAGCGAGGTCGCGCCGCGCCCGGCCGATGTCGCGGACGTGCTCGAAGGCGAGGCGCGCGGTCGGCGCGCTTCCGGGCGGGTCCGCCGGCGCGGACGGCCCTCCGAGGTCGAGGGCCACGATTGCCATGGCCGGCACCAGCGCCGCGAGCCAGGGTGCGGGCAGGGCGAGGGCGGCGATCCGCCCCGTCGCCCACCAGAGCGCGGCGGCGAGCAGCGCCAGCGTCGCGAGGGCGGCGAGGATAGCGGCGAAGGCGGCCAGCGGGCCGATGGCGCCGGCGAGCATGCGCAGGCCGGCGGGCAGGAGCGCGAGGTCGAGCACCGGGTTGAACGGCCGCAGGAAGGCGGTTTCGGCGGCGAGGTCGAGGAGCTTGACCAGGGTCATGGCGAGAAGGAAGCCCGTGACCAGGCCGCGGCTGGCAATGCGCCAGCGCCGGGGCGATGCGGCGAGAAGGATCGCCAGCGCCGGCAGCTCCAGCGGGAAGCGGACGAGCGCGGCGGGGGTCATCGCCCCGGGATGGCTCGGCAGGATCAGGAGGAGATGGATCAGGAGGAGCGCGGCGAGGAGGCTGGGCCAGCGCGGCCGGGTGGCGTCAGGCATCGCGCGGCGCCTCCAGCCGGGCGTAGAGGTCGCCGAGGGGGCGGGAGGGATCGGCGAGGGCCCTGCGGGCGGCGGCGGGGTCGCGCCAGTCGGGCCAGGCGAAGCGCGCCTGCTCGCCGGCGGCGAAATTGTAGCGATAGTCGCCCAGCGCCGCGAGCCGGTCCATGGCGGCGCCGGTGATCTCGGGGGTCTCGGGCAGGGCCTCGAGGGCGATCATGGGAACGGGGCGGGAGAGGCCGGCGAGCACGTCGGCCTCGAAGCCCTCCACGTCGATCTTGACGAATTCGGGCCTGCCATGGGCGGCGATCAGCGCGTCGAGCGTGGTGACCTCGACGCTTTCGCTTGCGTCCCAGCGCACGCGGGCGAAGCCGGGGCTGCGGGCCATGCGGGCGGCGAAGCCGGGGGCGAGCGAGCTCACCGTGGGGTGCAGGCGCGAGACGGCGAGCTCGGCCCGTCCCGGGGCGGGGCCGGCGGCGAGCTTCAGGAGCGTCACGCCCGCGGGCAGGCTGCGGGCGAGCAGGGCGTGGAAGGCCTGCTGGGGTTCGAGCGCCACGACGCGGGCGCCGGCGGCGGCGAGCGCGCGGCTGCGGTTGCCGGCATGGGCGCCGATGTCGAAGGCGAGGTCGCCGGGACGCAGGAAGCCGCGGTAGAAGGCGGCGAGGCGCGGCACGATCCAGGGCCGCGCGCGATAGATCGCCAGCGACCGGGCGAGGCCGAGGCCGGCGCGCAGGTCGGGGATCATGCCGGCGGCCGGAGCAGCCGGCGGATGTCGATCGCGAAGGAGGCGGCCAGCGCCGCGAAGGCGAGCGCGGCGAGGCTAGAGGAGACCGGCGGGGCGAGGGGCGGCGCGAGCAGGATCGCCAGTACCGCGATCTGGAAGACGCAGACCGCCTTGCGGCGGAAGGAGGGCGGCAGCGGCGCGCGCAGGGCGGGCGCGAGGTATCCCGCCGCGACGAAGCCGTAGCGCATCAGCCCGAGGCCGAGCACCCAGGGGCCGGCCTTGCCGAGGCCGAGCGCGAGGGCGGCCAGGACGAGGACGAAGAGCGCGTCCACCTCCATGTCGAAGCGGGCGCCGAAGGCCGAAGCCGTGCGCTGGCGCCGCGCCAGCGCGCCGTCGATGCCGTCGAGCGCCAGGATCAGCGCGCCGCCGGCGGCGGCCCACCAGGCGGCGGAACCGGCGAGGATCCCCGGCTCGAGCGCGAGGGCGGCGAATGCCGCCACGCCGGCGGCGCGCAGGAGCGTCACGGCATTGGCGGCTCCGAAGCGGTCGTGGGGATGATGCACCGCCAGCCGGTCGCGGACCGCGAGCGCGACCAGCGCGAAGAGCGCGAGGGCCAGCGCCGGGGCATGGGCGGTCGCCAAGGGCAGGGCGGCGAGGAGCGCCGCGAGCCCCGCGCCCGCGGCCGCCGTGGCGGCGAGCGCGCCGGGCCCGGGGCCGGCCGGGCTGCGGTGGCGGACGAGCCCGGTCATCGCGCCGCGCCCGCCGGCGGGGGCAGGGGCGATAAAGCCTTCGTGATGGCCGGAGCGCGAAATCCTGCTAACGTGCTCAGGGCGTGGGTTTCCTTGCAGGCGGGGACGGGTCTATGGGATATGGTGTCGTCGCCCGGGTGTTCCACTGGCTGACGGTCGTTCTCGTCCTGATCATGATACCTGCCGGGACGATCATGATACAAGAGATCCCGCGGCCGACCCAGGATGCGCTCTTCATCCTGCACAAGGGCCTCGGTCCGTTCGTGCTCCTGGTGGTGCTGCTGCGACTCGCCTGGCGGTTCGTCTCGCCGCCGCCGCCGCTGCCGCGGGAGATACCGAAGGTGCAGCGCGTGGCGGCCGGGGCGGTGCATGCCGGGCTCTACGCCTTCCTGATCATCATGGCGGTCAGCGGCTACGTTCGCGTGACGACGGGCGGGTTTCCCATCGAATCGCTGCGCGCGCTCGGGATTCCGCCGCTGCTGCCGAAGAACGAGGGCGTCGCCGAAGTCGCCAAGGCAATTCACGCAACCGCCAGGTATGTACTGATACTTCTCATTCTACTTCATGTTGCAGCCGCGGCCTATCACGGCATCATCCGGCGGGACGGGGTCTTCTCGCGGATGTGGCCGCCCTTTTCCCGGGGCAATTCTGCCGCTTGATAGGCCATTTCCCGCCGAGTAGTGTTCGCGGGTGCAGCATCAGGTTTCGCCGGCTGCAACAGACGATTAGCTTGCGCGTTGGTGGGATCCGGATACCCGGAGGGGACGAGGACTTGCGATGAACATGCAGACGCCGCCGTACCGGCTGGTGGGTCAATCCTTGCTGCCGTTCGAGGCGCCGCTGGCCATGCCGGTGCGCGGCCTGGACGACGTGCCGACGCCGCGCCGCTTCGAGCCGCCCGCCCCTGCCGCGCCCTCGGGGCGCCGGGCGGCCGCCTTCGGGCTCGCCATTCTCGCGGTGATCGGACTCGGCCTGACGATGGCCGCGGGCCTCGCGCGCGACGGCTATCAGGCGATCGATGCGCTGCTGATGGCGCTCTACCTGCCGATCGTCGCCTGGACCGCTTTCGCCGCCGCGACGGCCGTGCTGGGATCGGTCTGGTCGGCCCGCGATCCGCGCCCCGACCGGGCGCCGCGGCGCGACTGGGTTCCGCGGGGCCGCACCGCCATCCTGATCCCGGCGCGCAACGAGGATGTCGACGCGCTGGAAGACCGGATCCGGGCGCTGCGCGCCGATCTCGGCGGGCGCGCGCTGCGGCGGAAAGTCGACATCTTCGTGCTGTCCGATTCCGACAATCCGCTGATCATCGACCGCGAGGAGCGCCTGGCCGAGGCGCTGGCCGGCGACCTGCGCCCGGGCGTCGCCACCTATTATCGCCGCCGGAGCGAGAATTCCGGGCGCAAGCCGGGCAATATCGCCGAATGGCTGCGGCGCTGGGGAGGCGCCTACCAGTACATGCTGACCTTCGATGCCGACAGCCGCATGTCGGCGCGTCGGATCGCCGGTCTGATCGCAAAGATGGAGCGGCGCCCCGACCTCGGGCTGATCCAGTGCGGGGTGCGGCTGACCGGTGCCGAAACCCGTTTCGGCCGGGTGCAGCAGGCCGCGACCGGGCTCTACGGGCCGGCCTTCACCGCCGGGATCGCCGGATGGTCGGGGGGCGCGGGCAATTACTGGGGGCACAATGCGCTCGCGCGCGTGCGCGCCTTCGCCGGCGCCGCGGGCCTGCCGCGGCTGGAGGGCAGCGCGCCCTTCGGCGGCGACGTGCTGAGCCACGATTTCGTCGAGGCCGCCTGGCTGCGCCGGGCCGGCTGGAGCGTGGAGATCGATCCCGACGTCTCGGGCAGCTCGGAGGAGGGGCCGCAGACGCTCGCCGAGTTCCACAAGCGCGACCGGCGCTGGTGCCAGGGCAATCTGCAGCATATCCGCATCCTGGCGCGCGCGCAGGGCCTCGATCCGATCAGCCGGCTGCATCTGGCCTGCGGCATCTTCGGCTATCTCGCCTCGCCGCTCTGGCTCGGGCTCGTGGTGGCGGCGACGATGAGCGGCTCGACGGGCACGATGACGGTGCCGGTGCTCGGGGCGATCGCGCTGCTTCTGGCCCAGAAGCTGGCCGGGGTCGCCTATTGGCTGCGGCGGGACCCCAGCGGGTGGCGCAGGACCTGCCGGCTGGCGGCCGGGGAGACGCTGATCTCGGGCCTGCTCGCGCCGATCGTGATGATGCGCCAGACGGTCTCGGTCATCTCCGTGCTGAGTGGCAACGATTGCGGCTGGAAGCCGGCGGCGCGGTCCGGGCTGCGCGGCGGCAACGACGACATGCCCTGGCTCGAGCCGGCAGCGGGCGTCGCGCTGCTGCTCGCGGTGCTGCCCGGCGTAGGCTCGCTCTGGCAGGTCGCCGTGGTGATGCCGATCGTGCTGCCGCTCCTGATCGCGCCCTGGCTCGTCGCCTGGCTCGATGCGCGGCCGCCGGCGGCTGCGCGCCGTGCCGAGGCGGTGGGCGGCGCGGTTCAGGCGCTCCAGCGGTAGAGCCAGACCTCGGAGGCGGGCACGCCCGCGCGCTCCAGAACGAGGCGGAACTCGATCTCGCGCCGTGCGCCCGGGGCGAAATGGAAGCCGACGCGGGCGAGGTTGCCGCCCGGCAGGGGGGCGATGCTGAGCCCCCTGATCTCGCCGGCGCTCGCCGTGGCCCGGGGCGCGAGGCTCGCGAGGTCGACCTCGCCGAGATCGAAGTCGACCACGAGCAGCCTTTCGCCGGCATCGTGGATCGACCGGCCGCCGCGGGTGGCGATCACCCGTGCCAGCGGGAGGGGCTCCGCCGGCACGGGCGTCCAGGTCAGGCGGTAGGAGAACTCCTGGCGCGCGCCGGCCCTGAGCGGCGCTTCGGGCCGCCAGAAGGCCACGATGTTGTCGGCGAAATCCCGGTCGGCCGGCAGCTCGAACAGCATCACCGCGCCGGGGCCCCAGTCGCCGATGGGCTCCACCCAGGCGCTGGGGCGCCGCTCGTAATGCGCCTCGGCGTCCTGGAAATGCGCGAAATCGCGGTCGCGCTGGATGAGGCCGAAGCCGCGGGGGCCGGTATCGGCGAAGGCCGAGACCTCGACGGCGCCGGGGTTGCGCAGCGGGCGCCAGATCCGCTCGCCGGATCCGGTGACGATGCGCAGGCCGCCGCTGTCGTGCACCGCATCGCGGAAGTCGTCCACGCCGGCGCGGTTCTCGGGGCCGAAGTAATACATCGAGGTGAGCGGCGCGATCCCGGCCTGGGCGATGTCCCGGCGGGGGAAGAGCACGGCGCGCAGATCCATGACCGTCTCGGCGCCCGGGGTGATGGCGATCTCGTAGGCGCCGGCCAGGGAGGCGCTGTCGAGCAGGGCGGCGAGGCGGAGGGTGCCTGCACCCGGCTGCGGCTCCTGCACCCAGAATTCGGTGAAGACGGGAAACTCCTCGCCCCCGGGGCCGGCTGTGCCGATGGCCAGCCCGCGGGCGGAAAGGCCGAAGAGCGTGTCGCGGGCGTTGGCGCGGAAATAGCTCGCGCCCTGGAAGACCGCCACCTCGTCCCAGACGCCGGGGCGGTTGATCGGGTGGCGGATGCGGATCCCGGAGAAGCCCATGTCCTGGGTCGTCTCCGAGGGCGGCTGCCCCTCGTGCCCGGGGAAGTGGTCGGGGTCGAAGTCGAAGAGATCGGCGGAGAAGGCGAGCGGCCGGGCGGTGCCGTGGGCCACTAGGTTCACCGCGACCCGGTCCCGGAAGTTGAATCCGGGCGGCAGGAGGTCCATCCGGAAGCCGTGGTCGTCGGCGAAGAGCCGTTCCGCGTCGTGGAAGCGGATGGCGCGATAGGCGTCGTAGCCGAGCCCGGCGAAGGGCGGGGCAAGGTCCATGCGCCGGCCGACATGGGGGGCGGCGGCGGTGGCGCGGGCGCGCTCGATCACCGTCTCGAAATCGAAGGGCCGGGCCTCCCCGGCGGCCGCGGCGGGCGGAACCAGGCGCGGCAGGGATTCCGCAAAGAGTCCCGCGAGGGCGGAATGCAGCAGCGCGCGTCGGTGCATCGGGATCCTCTCACCCACCCGTTTCGTCCGGGCACCTAGGCCCTTCGCCGGGGCCGCTCAAGGGGATGCCGGCCAGAGAAGGCCCGTGGGTCGCCCCGGGGCGACGGGGCAGGCCGTTTGGGGCCGCGGATCATGGCTGCGGCTTGCCGGTGGGGATCTCCGCGGCGAAGGCGACGCTGCGGGGGGCGACGGCGATGCGGCCGCGGCGGGCGTCCGGCCAGGCATGGCCGGGGCGCGTGGGGAGGCGGAAGGCGATCTCGCGGGCGGTGCGGTTGAAGAGGACGGCGAGGCGACCGTCGCCGCCGCGGGCCAGCACCATGGCGAAGGCGTCGCAGCGGTGGCCCTCCCAGTCGGCGGTGGCCTTCCGCTTGCCGCCGGCGGTGAGCCAGGCGACGTCGGGCAGGCCGTTCGGTTCCGGCTCGCCGGTCAGCAGCACGGGGTCCGCCAGCGCGGGATGGGCGCGGCGGAAGGCGGCGAGTTCCGCGGTGAAGGCTTCGAGCTCGGTGTCGCGGCCCTCCCAGTCGAGCCAGGTGGTTTCGTTGTCCTGGGCATAGGCGTTGTTGTTGCCCGATTGCGAGCGACCGAATTCGTCGCCGGCGGTCAGCATGATCGTGCCGCGGGAGGCGAAGAGGGTGGCGAGAAGGGCGCGCATGTCGCGCCTCCGGGCGGCGCGCACGGCCGGGTCGTCGCTGGGGCCCTCGACGCCGTGGTTCCAGGAATGGTTGGTGCCGTGGCCGTCGCGGTTGGCCTCGCCGTTCGCCTCGTTGTGCTTCTCGTCGTAGGCGACGAGATCGGCCAGGGTGAAGCCGTCATGGGCGGCGACGAAATTGACCGTGCGGGTCCGCGGCGGCGGAAAGACGTCGCCCGAGCCCGCGAGCGCGGTGGCGAATTCGCCGGGACCGTTCGGCGCGCCCTGCCAGAAGCTGCGCACCCGGTCGCGGAAGCGGTCGTTCCATTCGAGCCAGGGCGCGGGGAAGCGCCCGAGCGCATAGCCGCCGGGGCCGATGTCCCAGGGCTCGGCGATGAGGAGGCGCGTGCCGAGCCAGGGGTCGGCGGCGATCTCGCGCAGGAGGGCCGCGTCCGGGTCGAAGCCGTGCCCGTTGCGCCCGAGGATCGGCGCGAGGTCGAAGCGGAAGCCGTCGATGCCGGCCTGGCCGACGAAATGGCGCAGGGCGTCGAGGATGAGGCGCCGGGTCGCGGGATGGCTGCAGTCGAGCGTGTTGCCGGTGCCGGTGTCATTGACGAGATGGCCGCTCTCGTGATGCCGGAAATAGGCCTGCGCATCGAGCCCGCGCAGCGAGAGCACCGAGCCGGCGCGCTCGCCCTCGCCGGTGTGGTTGAAGACCACGTCGAGGATCACGCCGATGCCGGCGCCGTGCAATGCGGCGACCGCCGCGGCGAGCTCGGCGATGCCGCCGGGGCAGATTCGTGGCTCCGGGGCGAGGAAGACGACCGGATTGTAGCCCCAGGCGTTGCGGAGGCCGAGGGCCGCGAGGTGGCGCTCGTCGATCCAGGCGGTGACGGGCATGAGTTCGACCGCATCGACCCCGAGCCGGGTGAGATGGTCGAGCACGGCGGGATGCGCGAGCGCGGCGACGGTGCCGCGGATGGATTCGGGCACCGCCGGGTGCAGGCGCGTGAAGGCGCGGGTCTGAAGCTCGTAGATCAGCCCGCCGGGCCGGAAGCGCGGCGCTGCGGGCGGCTTCGGCGCGGGCAGGGGGGTGACGATCGCCTTCGGCACGAAGGGCGCGCTGTCGATGCCGCTGCCGCGCGGTGCGGCGAGCGCCGGGTCCCAAGCGAAGGAACGGTCGAGGGTGACGGCATAGGGATCGACCAGAAGCTTGGAGGGGTCGAACCAGAGGCCGCGGTCGGGATCGTAGGGACCGTCCGCGCGCAGCCCGTAGCGCGCGCCCGCGCCGATCCCGGGCACCGTCGCCGCGAAGACCCCGTCCGGGCCGCGCTCGAGCGGAATGCGGTCGAGCTCGGCCTCGCCGCGCGCGTCGAAGAGGCAGAGCCAGAGCTTCGTCGCCCCGCCGGACCAGACGGCGAAGCGCGTGCCTCCGGCGACCGGCGTTGCGCCGAGTGCCGGCGCGGCGGGTGTGGTCGCGAGATTCAGGTGATCACGTCCGGCTGCGTGCGGCCCGTGCGCGCGCGGATGCCCGCGAGCGCCTCGGCGGCGGCGATCACCTCGGCGAGCGCCTCGGCGGTCGCGAGGCCGTGGCGGGCCGGGTCCGGCTCGAAGCGTTCGAGGTAGACGCGCAGCGTCGCCCCGGAAGTGCCGGTGCCCGAGAGGCGGAAGACGGCGCGGCTGCCGCCCTCGAAGAGCACGCGGATGCCCTGGTGCGCACTGCTCGAGCCGTCCACCGGGTCGAGATAGGCGAAATCGTCGGCGGCCGCGATGGTGAGGCCCGCGACCTCCTGGCCCGGCAGATCGGGGAGGCGGTCGCGCAGGGCGGCGACGAGGTCGTTGGCGGCGGCGGTCTCGATCGCCTCGTAGTCGTGGCGGGCGTAGTAGTTGCGGCCGTGCTCGGCCCAATGGGCCTCGACGATGTCCCGGACGCTCTGCTTGCGCAGGGCGAGGATGTTGAGCCAGAGGAGCACGGCCCAGAGCCCGTCCTTCTCGCGCACGTGGTCCGAGCCGGTGCCGGCACTTTCCTCGCCGCAGATGGTGGCGAGCCCGGCGTCGAGCAGGTTGCCGAAGAATTTCCAGCCGGTGGGCGTCTCGTAGATCCCGATGCCGAGCGCCTCGGCCACCCGGTCAGCCGCGGCGCTGGTGGGCATGGAGCGGGCGATGCCCTTGAGCCCGGCGGCGTAGCCCGGGGCGAGATGGGCGTTGGCCGCGAGCAGCGCCAGCGAATCGGAGGGGGTGACGAAGATGCCGCGGCCGATGATGAGGTTGCGGTCGCCGTCGCCGTCGGAGGCGGCGCCGAAATCCGGCGCATCCGCGGCCATCATCGTGTCGTGGAGGTCCCGGGCATGGACCAGGTTGGGGTCGGGGTGGTGGCCGCCGAAGTCGGGGAGCGGCGTGCCGTTGCGAACCGTTCCCCTGGGGGCGCCGAGGCGGTTCTCGAGGATCTCGGTGGCATAGGGGCCGGTCACGGCGGACATGGCGTCGAAGGCCATGCGGAAGCCGCCGGCGAAGGCGGCGCGGATCGCGTCGAAATCGAAGAGCGTCTCCATCAGCGCGGCATAGTCGGCGACCGGGTCGATCACCTCGACTTGCATCTGGCCGAGCATCGTCGTGCCGATGACGTCGAGGTCGACGTCCGGGGCCTCGAGGATGCGGTATTCGGTGATCTCGCGGCTGCGGGCGTAGATGGCGTTGGTGTATTTCTCCGGCGCGGGGCCGCCGTTGCCGATGTTGTACTTGATGCCGAAATCCTCGGTCGGCCCGCCGGGATTGTGGCTGGCGGAGAGGATGATGCCGCCGAAGGCGCGGAACTTGCGGATGACGTGGCTCGCCGCCGGGGTCGAGAGGATGCCGCCGCGGCCCACCAGCACCCGGCCGAAGCCGTTGGCGGCCGCCATCTTCAGCGCGACCTGGATGACCTCGCGGTTGAAGTAGCGCCCGTCGCCGCCGATCACCAGGGTCTTGCCGGCGAAGTTCTCGAGGCTGTCGAAGATCGACTGCACGAAGTTCTCGACGTAGTTGGGCTGCTGGAAATGCGGCACCTTCTTGCGCAGCCCGGAGGTGCCCGGCTTCTGGTCGTCGAAGGGCGTCGTGGGAACGGTCCGGATCATGCGGTCGGTCCTCGGTCGGAGGTCAGGGAGGCGAAGAGCTCGGCGTAGAGCGCGGCGCTCCGGTCCCAGGAGACGTCGGCCTTCATGCCCTGCCGCTGCATCGTCGTCCATTGCTTCGGGCTGGCGAAGAGCGCGAGGCAGCGGCGCAGGCCGTCGCGGAGGCCTTCCGCGGTGGAGGGGGGAAACTGGATCCCGGTGGCGACGCCCGCGTTCAGCGCCGCGGTATTGGCGTCGACGACCGTGTCGGCGAGCCCGCCGGTGCGCGCCACCACCGGCACGCAGCCGTAGCGCAGGCCGCAGAGCTGGGTGAGGCCGCAGGGCTCGAAGCGCGAGGGGATGAGGATGGCGTCGCCGCCGCCCTGGACGAGATGCGCGAGCCGCTCGTCATAGGCGATCGAGGCGCCGATGCGGCCGCGGTGATGGGCGGAGGCCGCGAGGAAGGCGCTCTCCAGCGCGGACTCGCCGGTGCCGAGCACGGCGAGCTTGCCGCCGGCGGCGACGAGCTCGTCCACGACCGCGAGCAGCAGGTCCGCGCCCTTCTGCCAGGTGAGCCGGCTGACCATGACGAAGATGGGCGCATCGTCCCGGTCGAGCGAGAAGGCGGCTTCGACCGCGCGCCGGTTGGCCTGTCGCCCCTTGAGGTTGCGGGCGCCGTAGTTCGCGGCGAGCAGGCTGTCGGTGGCGGGATCCCAGACCTCGGTGTCGATGCCGTTGACGATGCCGTGCACCGCGGCGGCGCGATGCTGGATCAGCCCGTCGAGTCCCATGCCGAAGGAGGCCGTGCGGATCTCGGCGGCATAGGTCGGGCTGACGGTGGTGATGGCGGTGGCGCATTGCAGCCCGGCCTTGAGGAAGCCGACGCCGCCATAATATTCCACCCCGTCGAAGGAATAGGCGTCGCCGGGGAGCTCGAGCGCGCCGAAGATCGCCGCCGGGAACTGGCCCTGGAAGGCGAGGTTGTGCACGGTGACGATGCTCGGCACGCCGATGCCGAAATAGCGCAGATAGGCGGGCGTCAGCGCCGCCTGCCAGTCGTGGGCATGCACGATGTCGGGAACGAAGTCGGGCAGCAGCCCGGCGGCGATCTCGGCGCCGGCGCGCGCGAGGGCCGCGAAGCGGCGCCAGTTGTCGGGGTGGTCATGGCCGGAGCCGTCGGCATAGGGGCCGCCGCTGCGCTCGAAGAGCTCGGGCGCGTCGAGCACGATGAGGTCGAGCCCGGCGATCCTCGCGCCGATGAGCCGCGCCGGCGCCCCGAGCAGCGCGGGGAAACTGTGCAGGACCTCGCCGTCCTTGGCGCGGGCGGTGACCGATGGATAGCCCGGCACCAGGCTGCGGACCGCGATGCCGAGCCTGCCGAGCGCGGGGGGCAGGGCGCCCGCCACATCGGCGAGCCCGCCGGTCTTGATCAGCGGATAGATCTCGGAGGTGACGGAGAGGACCTTCATCGGGGTCAGTCCGCCAGGCGGTCGATCATCGCTTGCGTGATGAGGCAGACCCCGGCCTCGGTGCGGCGGAAGCGCCGCGCGTCGAGCTCCGGATCCTCGCCGACCACGAGGCCCTCGGGCACGATCACGCCGCGGTCGACCACGACCTTCCGGAGCTGCACGTTCCGCGAGATCCGGCATTCGGGCAGGATGACCGCCTCCTCGAGCCGGGAATAGGAATGCGCGCGGACCCCGGTGAAGAGCAGGCTGCGCCGGATGCTGGAGCCCGAGATGATGCAGTCGCCGGAGATGAGCGAGCTGACGGCGCTGCCGCGGCGGCCGTCCTCGTCATGCACGAATTTCGCCGGCGGCTTGATCTCGGCATAGGTCCAGATCGGCCAGT
>NZ_DAIUBO010000074.1:0-16663 GCF_036846665.1 Amaricoccus sp.
GGTTTTCTTCGCGCTCGGCGCGGCGACCGCCGCGCTGGCGGCGCGGCTGGGCTGGGTGGCGGCGCTCGCGATCATGGCGGGCGTGATGCTGCTCGCGGCGCTGATCCTCGCCGCGGTTCTCGCCGCGGAGCGCCGCGAGGCGCGGCGGCTGGCGGCCGAGCGCTCGACCCTCGACCGCAAGCTCGCCCGCGCCGCGCTGCTCTCGGTCGCGCCCACCCGGCTCCGGCGCCCGTCGCGGGGCATGGTCGGAGCCGGGCTGGTGGCGCTCGGGGCGCTGATCATCCTTCTGCGCCGCGACGAGGAGGAGTGAGCCGCCGGCGGCGGGGTGTCATCCAGGGGCAAGACGGGAGGAAGCGATGCTGAAGATCACCGAAGACGAGGCGCATAACTGCTTCGTGCTGGAGCCCTCGGGCAAGCTCGACCGGGCGGATTTCGCCAAGCTGACCGAGCGTTTCAACGCGCGCGTCAATGCCACGGACCGGATTCCGAACCTGGTGATCCATGCCCCGAGCTTTCCCGGCTGGTCGGATTTCGCCGCCTTCTTCGGCCATGTGGAATTCATCCGCGAGCATCACCGGCTGGTCGGCAAGATCGCGCTGGTGTCGGATTCGCGGGTGCTCGACATCGCGCCGGCGGTGGCGCGGCAGTTCCTCGCGGCGGATGTGCGGCATTTCCCGGCCGACGGTCTGCAGGCCGCGCTCGACTGGGTGGCCGAGACCGGGGAGGCGGCCGAGCATGTGACGGTGATGACGGATCTGCCCGACGACGTGGTGGGCATCTCGGTGCGCGACGTGATCACCGCGCGCGACTATTCCGAGCGCATCGTGCCGCTGATCGAGGAGCGGCTGAAGCGCCACGACAAGATCCGGCTGCTTTACCGGATCGGCCCGGAGTTCAGCGCCTTCACCCCCGGCGCGGCCTGGAGCGACACCCGCGTCGGGCTCATGCATCTGACGCAGTTCAGCAAGATCGCGGTGGTGTCGGATCTCGAATGGATCCGGCACGGCACCCGCATCTTCGCGCCGCTGATCCCGGCCGAGGTGCATGTCTTCGGCGACCGGGATCTCGATGCGGCGAAGGCATGGGTCAGCGCGCCGCCCGCCGAGGCCGCGCCGCGGAGCTAGGGGCTCAGGACCAGCGGCAGGACGGTTCGTCCCGGCGGGAAGCCCTCGCCGTCGGAGGCATCGGTCTCGAAGACCTCCAGATGGCCGATCTGCGTCGCCTGGACCTCGAAGGCGACCGCGAAGGCGAAGGGTGCCGGGCCGTCGACGCCACCGCCGCTGGTGAAGCCTTCGGCGAGAACGCCGCCGTCACGCCCGAGCAGGCGCCAGTTCACGGTGCCCTCGAAGCTGCGCGAGCAGCCCGAAACCGCGAAGCCGGGGTGGACGACCGCGCCGGCACCCGGATCGGTGGCGACCACGAAGGCGGCCTCCGGCAGGGCAGCGGCGACCGCATAGCAGGCGCCGGCCGCCTCCTTCGCCGCGGTCGCGGCGGTGCCGCCGAGCGCGACCGCGGCGGTCAGCGCGAGGATCGTTCGCATCAGATGGACCTCCTGCCATGTGCCCTGGCCGGCAGGCTAACCGATCTGGTGGTCTGGCGCGACAGGTCGGGCGGTATTGCGAGGGCGTTCCATATGGCCACGCGAGCCTTTCCGCCCGAGGTCCGGATGCGCCTGGTGCCGCCTTCCGGTCCGGCGGGCACCGCCGGGCAGCGGGAGCGTCGAAGGAGGAAGATCCAGCTCCGAATGCGATGACATCAGCCGACAATGCCGACGAACTTGCATGATTGACGATCGGTGATAGGGTTAACGCCTCGCTGGGGGACCGCCGTCGGCTTGCGTCGGGGGCGGCTGCGGGGGAGGGTGTGATGGGAGACGAGGCCCGCGCCGGCAGGCTGCGGCAGGCGCGCTTGGGCGCGGGGCCGGGTGCATCCCCGATCGTGGAACTTCTCGACACGCCGGCCTTCGAACGTCGCCTCGAACTGGCGCGGATCCGGCGTGCGATCTCGCTGGGAAGCTGCGCCGCCGAAGGTGCCCCTGCGGGCGAGGGCACGCCCGTCCTGGAACTCGCCCCGGGCTGGGCGCCGGCATTTCGGGTCGTGGCGGAAGCGCGGCCCGTGCCGGTTTCGGAAGCTGCGGGCGCCGGCCGCGGCCGGATCGCGGTGATCGGGGTCATCTTTGCCGCTGGGCTTGCGCTCGGCCTCGGCCTCGCGGTCTTTCTCGCGCTCTCGGGGGGCGGTGCCGGCAGCATGGCAGAACCGTCGCCGCCGGCGGTGACCGCGGTGGCCCCGCAGCTGTCCGGCCTGCCGCCGCCGGGCCCGGCGGCCGTCTGGGCGCCGCCCGAGTCATCGCGGTCGGTGCCGGCGCGGCCGGCTGCGCTCGCGGCTCCCGGTCGGCCGACGGCGCCGCTGCCCGGCCTCGGCCCGGGCTGGCGGGTGATCGCCGCAAGCGTCGCGGGCGGCCATGCCGATGTGGATGTCCGGCTGAGCGCGCCGCCGAGCCTCTCCGAGGCCGAGATCGCCGCGGCGGCGGCGGCGCTGCAGGATGCCGGTTTCGGGGAGGTGGCCTCCGCACGGGCCGGCGTCTCGATCGGCCGCACCAATGTCCGGTACTTCGCCGATGCGGATGCCGATGCCGCCGGGGCGGCGGCGGTGGCGCTGTCGGCGGTCTGGCCGGATGCCGAGGCGCGGGATTTCACCCATCTGTCGGCCCGGACGGGCTCGGGTCGGCTCGAGGTCTGGCTCTCGGGCGAAGCGCCGGCCCGTGCGGCGGCCGGCGCATCGCGCCAAGGCACCGGATCCGCTGCGGTCGCAGTCGCGGCCGCGGGGGATCCGGCGGAGGCGCCGCAGGGGGCGGGGCTTGCCGGGCTGCTCGGGCGGGTTCTCGGCGGCGGCGCGGGTCGCGGTTCCCCTCGAGGGGACGGCGGCGGCGTGCCGGCCGCCCGCGCCACGATCCTGGTCGAGCCCTCGGCGGCACCGGCGGCTTCCCGGGTTTCCACCGGAGGCTCGGCGCCGCGCGACGGCACCGCCCCGGCCGGTGGATCGGGGAAGGGGACGGGCTCGGCTTCCGGAGGCGCCGGCGGGAAGGGCGCGGGCGAGTCCGCCGATTCGCGATCCGGCGTGACGGCCGGAGCCGGCGGCTCGGGCAGCAGCGGCGGCGACGTGGCCGCAGGGGGATCGGACCGGGGCAGCGGCGGCACCGCAACGGGCACCACCGACCGGGCCGGTGGGTTCGGCGGCGGGACAGGGAGCGGGAAGAGCGGGGCGGATCGCGGCGACCGCTCCGGCGGCGGCTGGAGCAGGGGCGGCGGCGCCAGGATATCGAGGGGCGGCGTGCAGGGCGTCTCGAAGGGTCGCGGCTCGGAGGTGTCGAGGGGCGGCGGAAAGGGCGGATCGAAGGCCGGCGGCCGGAGCGCCTCGAAGGACCGCGGAAAGGGCGCCACCAGAAGCGGCGGCAGAGACGGAACAAGAGGCGAGGGCCGGGGCAGGTCGGGGTCCGGCGGCAGGGGCGGGCGGAACCGCTAGCGCGCCGGCGGCCGTCCTAGCCGCGCTCGCGCATCAGCCGCGCCTTCTGGCGATCCCAGTCGCGCTTCTTCTCGGTCTCGCGCTTGTCGGTGAGCTTCTTGCCCTTGGCGATGCCGAGCTGGAGCTTGGCGCGGCCCTTGTCGTTGAAATAGAGGCGCAGCGGCACCAGGGTCATGCCCTCGCGCCCGATCCCCTGCCAGAGGCGGGCCAGTTCGCGCTTGCTGACCAGGAGCTTGCGTCGGCGCCGCTCGTCATGGCCGAAGGCGCGCGCCTGCTCGTAGGCCGGGATATAGCCGTTGATCAGCCAGAGCTCCCCACCCTCGACCGAGGCATAGCTCTCGGCGATGTTCGCCTTGCCGGTGCGCAGGCTCTTCACCTCGGAGCCTTCCAGCACGATGCCGGCTTCGAGATCGTCCTCGATGAAATAATTGTGCCGGGCCTTGCGGTTCTCGGCGACGATCTTCCGCGGCCGTTCAGGTTTCTGCGCCATGATCGCGCCGCTCTAGCCGAGGCCGGGAAAGCTGTCCAGCGCGGGCGCGGGTTTCCGCCGCGGGGGTTCATGCTAGGTTGTTTGCGGAGCCGCAGCATTCCGGAGGCCCGCCATGCCCGCCATCCTCGTCACCAGCGCCAGCCGCGGCATCGGCCGCGAATTCGTGCGCCAGTTCGCCGCCGACGGCTGGCAGGTCATCGCCGGCTGCCGCGATCCCGGTGCCGTGGAGGCGGAGCTGCGCGCCCTCGGCGACCGCGTGCTTCCGGTGGCGATGGACGTGACCGACCTCGCCTCGGTCGAGGCCGCGGCGCGGGCCGAGGCGACGCCGATCGACCTGCTGATCAACAGCGCCGGCATCATGGGGCAGGGGGACGACGGGCCGGGGGCGGTCGACTATGCCGAATGGGCGCGGGTGCTCGACGTCAATACCTTCGGCCCGGTGCGTGTGCTCGACGCCTTCTTCCCGCGGCTCGCGGCGGCCGGGGGCGCGAAGGCGATCACGCTTACCAGCGGCTACGGTTCCATCGGCGATGCGGGCTCGGGCGGGTCGATGATGTACCGCACTTCCAAGGCGGCGGTGAACATGGCCATGCGCGCGCGGTCGTTCCAGCTCCGGGCGCAGGGGATCGTGGTCGCGGTCATCAACCCCGGCTGGGTACGGACCGACATGGGCGGGCCGAGCGCCCGCATCTCCGCCGAGGAGAGCGTACGGGCCATGCGCGAGGTGATCGAGGGGCTGACCCTCGAGGACACCGGCAGCTTCCGGAACTGGAACGGCCGGGAATTTCCCTGGTAGGCGCAGCACCCGCGTCAATGCCGATAGGACGGTGGCGAAATCGGAGCATGATTCCGCGTCCCGCGTGCACCGGTGGTGCCATTCCAGGGGTATCGTCGCCAGGTCGGACAGAAGCAGGGCGCGCTGCCATGGATTGGCGGGGAGTCGACCGAATCGGGAAGGTGCCGACCGGCGACGACGGCGGGCTCGCCGAGGTCGATTTCGCCAGCGGCGGGTTCATGGTCGGCAGCCCGGCGGTTCCGGTCACCGTGCCGACCTGAGCGGCGGTGTCAGTTGAGCAGGCCCGCGTGGCGCATGGCGGCCTCCATGCGCTCGCGCGTCGCCGCCTCGACGGTGACCAGGGGCGAGCGGACGTCGTCGCTGCATTTGCCCAGCACCGAGAGGGCGTATTTGGTCGGGCAGGGGTTCGATTCGGCGAAGGCGGCGCGATGCAGCGGCATGAGCCGGTCCTGATATTCCAGCGCGCGGGCGAAGTCGCCTGCGAGCGTCGCCTCCTGGAATTCGGCGCAGAGTCGCGGCGCGATATTGCCCACCACCGAGATGCAGCCGCGCCCGCCATGGGCGTTGAAGCCGAGCGCCACGTCGTCGTTGCCGCAGAGCTGGAGGAAGTCGCGGCCGCAGGCGATGCGGGTGTCCGACACCCGGCCGATGTCGCCGGTCGCGTCCTTCACGCCGATGATGCGCGGCAGCTTCGCGAGCTCGCCCATGGTCGCGGGGCTCATGTCGATCACCGAGCGGCCGGGGATGTTGTAGATGATGATCGGCAGGTCCACCGCGTCGTGCAGGGTGCGGTAATGGTGGTAGAGCCCACGCTGGCCGGGCTTGTTGTAATAGGGCGTGACCACCAGGGCCGCATCCGCGCCGACCGATTTCGCGAAGGCCATCAGCCGCACGGATTCGGCGGTGTTGTTGGAGCCCGCGCCGGCGATCACCGGGATGCGTCCTGCCGCCGTCCGCACCACGATCTCGACGCAGCGCTCGTGCTCCTCGTGGCTCAGCGTCGGCGTCTCGCCGGTGGTGCCCACGGCGACGAGGCCGTGGCTGCCCTCCTCCACATGCCAATTGACCAGATCGACCAGCGCCTTTTCGTCGATCCCGCCGTTGCGGAACGGCGTGATCAGCGCGGGGATCGAGCCTCTGAACATGGTCCTTCCTCCACGTCTGCCCGTTGCGCCGGGCCGAACGCGGGGGGACCCTAGTCGCGAACCCCGCCCGCCGCAAGCGGATGATTGGTGGCGAAAGACACACGTTATGGTATATCATCGTGAAGGTAGAACGACCTTAGGAGGATTCGGATTGCGGCTGCGACCGATCATGGCCTGCATCGCGCTTCTCTTCGTGCTTCCCGCGGCGCCCGGCCCGGTCGAGGCGCAATCCGATGCGCCGCAGGCGGCGCTCCTGGGATCGGCGCTGGAGGCGGCGCGGGTCGGTGACTGGGCGGGCGCGGCGGATTTCGCGGCGCGGAGCGGTGACGGGGTGGTGCGCGACCTCGTGCTCTGGACCCGGCTCCGGGACGGCGCCGGGCGCTGGCGCGACTACGAGGATTTCGTGCTGCGCAACGCCGACTGGCCGGGGCTGAAGGTGCTGCGGCGGGCCGGGGAGCGGCTGATGCCGCCGGATCTGCCGGCCGAGGAGGTCTTCGCCTTCTTCGACGGCGAGCCGCCGCAGACCGGAACCGGGGCGCTGCGCCTCGCCGACGCGCTGGTGGCCGCGGGTCGCGAGGAGGAAGCCGAGGCCGAGGCCGTGCGCGGATGGCGCGAGCTGTCGCTGGGCCCGCCGGAACAGGCGGAGTTCCTCGGGCGCTGGGGCGACGTGCTGGCGCCGCATCACGTCGCCCGGCTCGACATGTGCCTCTGGGAGGGCTGGACCCGGGAGGCCGAGTCCATGCTGCGCCTGGTCGACGAGGACTGGCAGGCGCTGGCGCGCGCGCGGATCGCGACGCGCCGGGACACCGAGGGCCTGACGCTCGCGATCCGCGCGGTGCCGGGCAAGCTGAAGCGCGATCCCGGCCTCGCCTTCGAGCGCTATCGCTACCGCGTCGAGAAGGGCCGCTGGGAGGATGCCGAGGAGTACCTTCTGGAGAAATCGACCACCCGCGAGGCCCTGGGCAGGCCGGAGATGTGGATGGAGCGCCGCGCCAATCTCGCGCGCCAGGCGTTGCGGCGCGGCGAGGTGGATCACGCCTATCGGCTCGCTTCGAAGAGCTTCGGGGCGGGCGGCGCGGATTACGCCGATTCGGAATGGCTCGCGGGCTTCATCGCGCTCACACGCAAGAACGATCCCGAGCTGGCGCTGGCGCATTTCCGGCGCTTCGGGGCCGTGGTCGCGACGCCGATCAGCCTCGGCCGGGCGGGCTACTGGATCGGGCTGGCCGAGGAGCGCCTGGGCGATGCCGCTGCAGCTGAGGCGGCCTTCCGGGCGGCTGCGCGGCATCAGACGAGCTTCTACGGGCAGCTGGCGGCGGAGCGCGTCGGGCAGGCGCCCGATCCCGCCCTGGCGGGCGAGGCCGCGCCCAACTGGCGCCGGGCGGCGTTCCGCAAATCCTCGGTGATCCGGGCGGGCTATCTGCTTCATCTCGCCGGCGAAGGCCCGCGCGCCTCGCAGTTCTTCCGCCATGCCGCGGAGGAGCAGCCCGCGGCGACCCGGGCGGCGCTGGCGCAGATGGCGATCGACATCGGCAGGCCCGAGATCGGCATCCGCATCGCCAAGGACGCCGCCGCGGAGGACATCATCATCGCCGCGCAATATTATCCGCTGCATGCCATCGCCGAGCGGGACTGGCCGGTTCCGACGGAATACGCCATGGCGATCGCGCGGCAGGAATCGGAGCTGAACCCGCAGGCGTCGAGCGGGGTCGGGGCGCGCGGGCTGATGCAGCTCATGCCCGCGACCGCCGAGCACATGGCGACGCTTGCGGGCGTGGATTTCGATCTCGACCGGGTCGGCACCGATCCGATCTACAACGCCACCCTCGGCACGGAATACCTGTCGCGCATGCTCAACCGCTACCGGGGCTCCTACATCCTCGCGACGGCGGCCTATAACGCCGGGCCGGGAAGGGTGGACGAATGGATCGGCACCTTCGGCGACCCGCGCCGGCCGGAGGTGGATCCGGTGATCTGGGTGGAGACGATCCCCTTCTCGGAGACGCGCAACTATGTCATGCGAGTGCTCGAGGCGCTGCACGTCTATCGCGCGCGGCTGGAGGGCCGCACCGGACCCGTGCGGCTCACCGCCGACATGACGCGCACCGGATAGTCCGCCGGGCTCCGGGTGCCCGGTGGTGCCCCGCAAGGTCTCGAGGTGACTGTTCCGGGCCGGCGTCCGTCCGAGGCGGACTCCCGCTGTCGACCCCAGGGGCTCCCGCGATGACCGAGGAACCGGAGGGGCGGGTCACTCGGTCCAGGGGTCCGTGAGGTGGCCCCCATTTCGCGGACAGGGTCGCTGCGTCGGCAGGCTCGGTCCAGGTCCTCGCCAGGCCGCCGCCTCGCAGCCGACCGGAGCCGCGTGGCCACAGGGCGGGTCGTTTCTGCCGCCTTGGCAATGGGCTTGAATGGTAGTATGTAGATTGGGACGGCAGGAGGTTCCGAGCCCTTCCAATGGACATGTCGCTTCCTCCCGACGCCTTCCGCCACGGAAGCGTCAGCAACAAGGTCTACGACCTGCTGCGCGACGCGATCATCCAGCTCAAACTGCGGCCGGGAAACCCGCTCTCCGAGACGGAACTGGCGCGGCAGCTGAAGGTTTCGCGGCAACCGGTCCGCGAGGCCTTCATCAAGCTCGCCGAGGCGGGCCTCGTGGAGGTTCGCCCGCAGCGGGGAACCTATGTCCTGCTCATATCGCGCCGGGACGTGGACAATGCGCGCTTCATCCGGGAGGCGATCGAGGTCGCTTTCGTGCGCAAGGCCGCCGCGGAGGCGAGCGATGCCCTGGTCGACGAGCTGAAGCAACTGATCCTGCGTCAGGCGGCGGCGCGCGATCGCAGCGACCATGTGGCGTTCCTGGAACTCGACGAGGAATTCCACCAGGCGATCGCGCGCGGCGCCGGATGCGAAACCGCCTGGAAGCTTCTCGAAACGCTCAAGGCGCAGATGGATCGCGTGCGGTTCCTGTCCTTCGCCGAGGCGACGCCGATCGATACCCTGATCGGACAGCACGAGGCGATCGCATCCGCCATAGCGGCGCGCGACCCGGAGCGCGCCGAAGCCGCCATGCGCGTGCATCTCGGAGAGCTCCTGAAGTCACTGCCGAAGCTGGCGGAAGCGCATCCGGACCTCTTCACCGCCTGACGCGAAGCCCCTCACCGATGCGCCGCCGCCCAGCCCGAGACTCCGGTCATTGCGGCAAACCCAGCTCGGAATGGGTCATCGCCGTCATGATGCCGCGGAGTTCCGCCAGCCCCTTGAGCCGGCCTATCGCCGGATAGCCGGGCTGGGCGCGGCGCTTCAGGTCGTCGAGGATGTCCTGGCCGTGGTCCGGCCGCATCGGGATCGCCGCATCGGCGCGCCCGGAGGTCGCCCGGCGGCGCTCCTCGCGCACCACCGCGGCGATCAGCGCCACCATGTCGGTGTCGCCGCCGAGGTGCTCGGCCTCGTGGAACGAGCCCCGGGTGTCGCCGGATTCGCGGGTCACGTTGCGCAGGTGCAGGAAATGCACCCGGTCGCCGAGCCGCTGCATCATGCCGGGCAGGTCGTTGTCGGGCCGCGCGCCGAGCGAGCCCGAGCAGAGGGTGATGCCGTTCGCAGGACTGTCGACCGCCGCCATGATCGCGGCGTAATCCGCCTCGGTCGACATGACCCGCGGCAGCCCGAGCAGCGGGAAGGGCGGATCGTCCGGGTGGCAGCAGAGACGGATGCCGACCTCTTCGGCGGTCGGCACCACCTCCTCGAGGAAGGCAACGAAATGCGCCCGCAACGTCCCGGCATCGATGGCACCGTATTCGTCGAGATGCGCGCGCAGGTCGTCGAGGGTGAGGCTCTCGGCGGCGCCGGGCAGGCCGAAGGCGATGTTGCCGGTCAGCCGCTCCCGCTTCTCCGCGCTCATGGCGGCGAAGCGGGCGGCCGCCTCTTCGCGCAACGCCTCGGAGTAATCCTCCGCCGCCCCGCGGCGCGCGAGGATATGCAGGTCGAAGGCGGCAAAATCGGCAAGATCGAAGCGCATGCAGGTGCCGCCATGGGCGACCCGGAATGCGAGGTCGGTGCGCGTCCAGTCGAGCACCGGCATGAAATTGTAGCAGACCACCTCGAGCCCGGCCTCGGCGAGGTTCTTCAGGCTCGCGCGGTAATTCGCGAGATGCGCACGCCACTCGCCCTTCTGCTTCTTGATGTCTTCGGAGACCGGAAGGCTCTCGACCACCTCCCAGGCGAGGCTCGAGGGCCGGCCGTCGGCGCGCCGCCCGATCTCGGCCTGGCGCCGCGCGATCTCCTCGGGGCTCCACACCGCCCCGGTCGGAAGGTGATGCAATGCGGAGACGACCCCCTCGACGCCCGCCTGGAGCATGTCGTCGATCGAAACAAGGTCCCTGGGACCGAACCACCGCCACGTCTGTCGCATATCTGCCCCTTTCGTCGCATTGCACCGGCTGCCTCATCGTTAGCACATGCCGACTGGGTTGACTAGTATGGAAGTATGCTTGTATGAAAGGCCAATAGGGAGATTCGCTGCGCGCGGACGATGGTCCGAAGCGGCGACCGCCTCTCCCCGGGTCGAAAGCAAGAACTGGCAACTGGAGGATAACGTAATGAAGTTTCAGGGAATTCGCTTTGGTGTGCTCGCCGCCGGGCTCGCCGGCACGCTGCTGGCCGGCACGGCGATGGCGCAGGAGGTCACGCTCAAGCTCGGGCACCTGGCGAACGAAGACAACATCTGGAACAAGGCCGCGCTGAAATTCGGCGAGGAGGTCTCGGCGCTGACCGACGGGCGCATCGCCGTCGAGGTCTTCCCCAACGAATCGCTCGGCAAGGAGATGGACCTCATCAACGGCATGCAACTCGGCACCGCCGACATGACCATCACCGGGGAGAGCCTGCAGAACTGGGCGCCGCTCGCGGCGCTGCTGGCGGTCCCCTATGCCTATACCTCGCTCGATGAGATGGACAGCGTCGCCGGCGGCGAGATCGGCGACCAGATCGAGGCGCAGATCATCGAGCGCGCGCAGGTCCGGCCGATCGCCTATTTCGCGCGCGGGCCGCGCAACCTGACCTCGAACCGGCCGATCACGAGCCCCGACGATCTCGACGGCCTGAAGATGCGGGTGCCCAACGTGCCGCTCTTCGTCAGCGTCTGGGAAGCGCTGGGTGCCGCCCCGACCCCGATGGCCTTCTCCGAGGTCTTCACCTCGCTGCAGAACGGCACGATCGAGGCGCAGGAGAACCCGCTGGCGCTGATCAAGTCGGCGAGCTTCCCGGAAGTGCAGGATTACGTGAACCTCACCGAGCACGTGCGGTCCTGGATCTATCTGACGATCTCGGAACTGACCTGGAACAACCTCTCCCCCGAGGACCAGGAAGCGGTGCTCGAAGCGGCGCGCCGCACGCAGGAATACGAGCGCGAGCTCTTCCTGGCGGACGAGGCGCAGCTCACGGAAGACCTGCAGGCGGCCGGGATGGAATTCGTCGAGGTCGACCAGGAGGCCTTCGCGGCGCAGGCCAAGGACGCGGTCCTGGCGAACGTCAGCGACGAGATCAAGCCGGTGGTCGAGCAGCTCTTCGCGCAGTGACGCCGGGCGGCGCCGCGCCGGTTATCCGGCGCGGTGCGCAGGCACCAGGCGGCCCCGGCCGTCGCCAACATCATTAAAGGATCGAATGCCATGCGGGAACCGGGCCTGATGGGTATTGTCGTGGGGGCCAGCCGCATCGCGGTCGGCATCGCCTTCGCGGTACTCTGCGCCTCCGTGATCATCCAGGTGCTGGGACGGTCCTTCGCCGCCTCGCCGGTCTGGACCGAGGAGCTGACGCGCTTCGCGCTGCTCTATCTCGCGGCCTTCGGCGCCGGGCTCTCCTACCGCTCCGGCGACCTCGTCAACGTCGACCTCGTCTGCGAGGCCCTGCCCGGCCGCTGGCCCTGGGTCCTGCGCCTCGTCTCGGCGATCGCCACCGCCCTGCTCTGCCTCCTGCTGGTGCCGGCGGCCTGGCGCTACACATCGATCGGCGCGATGCAGACCTCGCCCGCGCTCTCCTGGCGCATGGACTTCATCCACGCCAGCGTCCTCGTCCTGCTCGTGTCGCTCTTCGTCTTCGCCGCGCTCCGGGCGGTGCGCATGCTGACCGGCAGGAGCGACGGCAAGCCGCTCGCGGCGGAGGAGATCTGACCATGGGCCTCGCGGTTCTCATCGGCGTCTTCGTCCTCGGCCTCGTCATCGGCGTGCCGGTGGCGGTCACCCTCGGGCTCGCTTCCGCCGCCTACCTGCTGCTCGAGGGCATCCCGCTCGTCTCGGTGCCGCAGAAGATGTATGCGGGCATGGACGTCTTCGTGCTGCTCTGCATCCCCGGCTTCATCCTGGCCGGCAACCTGATGAACTCGGGCGGCATCACCGAGCGCATCATCCGCTTCGCCAGCGCGCTGGTCGGCTGGTTGCGTGGCGGCCTCGGGCTCACCAATGTCGCCGGCTCGATGCTCTTCGGCGGCATCTCCGGCACCGCCGTCGCCGACGCAGCCTCCATCGGCGGCATGATGATCCCCGGCATGAAGAAGGCGGGCTACCCCGCCGACTTCTCCGCCGCTGTCACCGCCGCCTCCTCGACGGTCGGTCCGATCATCCCGCCCAGCGTGCCGATGATCATCGTCGGCGCGCTCTCCGGCATCTCGGTCGGCAAGATGTTCCTCGCCGGCGCCATACCCGGCATCCTCATGGGGCTCGCGATGATGGTGACCTGCTACATCATCGCCCTGCGCCGCAACTTCCCGCGCCAGCCCTGGGCCGGCTTCGGCGAGCTCGGCCGCGCCTTCCTCGGCGCCTTCTGGGCGATCGCCATGACCGGCCTCATCATCGGCGGCCTGCTCTCGGGCCTCGCGACGCCCACCGAGACCGCCATCGTCGCCAGCGTCTATGCGCTCGTGGTCGGGCTCTTCATCTACCGCGAGCTGCCGCTCGCGCAGGTCCCGAAGATCTTCATCGACAGCGCGGTCTCCTCCGCCGCGATCCTGGTGCTGGTCGGCTTCGCGAATGTCTTCGGCTGGATCCTGGTCTCGGAGCGCATCCCACAGGCGATCGCCGACGCGGTGCTCTCGGTCACCGACAACAAGTACCTGGTCATCCTGCTGATCAACCTGCTCCTGCTCTTCGTCGGCATGTTCATGGAGACGATCGCGGCGCTGATCATCCTCTTCGTGCCGCTGCTCACCCTCGCGCAGGGCGTCGGCATCGACCCGCTCCACTTCGCGACCTTCGCGGTGCTGAACCTGATGATCGGCCTGACCACGCCGCCGGTGGGGGTCTGCCTGTTCATCTGCGCCAACATCGCCCGGCTTCCCCTGACGCCGGTGGTGGTGGCGATCGCCCCGTTCCTGCTGACCAACTTCCTGGTGCTGCTTCTGGTGTCCTACGTGCCACCGATCGCGACCTGGCTGCCCACGACCCTTCTGCCCTGAAAGGAGTGATCCGATGAAGACCCGCGTCTGCCGCCTCTACGGCCAGGGAGACCTCCGCGTCGAGACCGACGAGGTGCCCGAGCCCGCCCCGGGCCAGGTGCTGCTCCGAATCGGCGCCGGCGGCATCTGCGGATCGGACCTGCACTACTTCCAGGACGGCGGCTTCGGGCCGATCCGGGTGCGCGAGCCGATCATCCTCGGCCACGAGGCCGCCGGCACCGTCGAGGCGGCCGGAGAGGGCGTCGCGCTCGTGCCCGGCGACCGGGTGGCGCTGAACCCGAGCCGCCCCTGCGGCAGCTGCGCCTATTGCCGCGAGGGGAAGTTCCAGCACTGCCTCGCCATGCGCTTCAACGGCTCCGCTTTGCGCTTCCCGCACGAGCAGGGCGCCTTCCGCGACCTGATGCTCGCCGATGCCGCGCAATGTGTCGCGATCGGGCCGGAGACCAGCCTCGCCAAGGCCGCCTGCGCCGAGCCGCTGGCGGTATGCCTGCACGCCCGCAACCGGGCGGGGGAGCTTCGCGGCAGGCGCGTCCTCGTGACGGGCGCCGGGCCGATCGGCAGCCTCTGCGTCGCCGCGGCGGCCCATGCCGGCGCCGGGGAGATCGTCGTGACCGACCTGCACGACGCCACGCTCGCGGCGGCGCGCGCCATGGGCGCCACCCGCACCGTGAACGTCGCCCGCGAGGCGCTGACGGAATTCGCCGCCGACAAGGGCCATTTCGACGTGACCTTCGAATGCTCCGCCGCGGCGCCGGCCGTCCGGAGCGCGATCGAATGCACCCGGCCGCTCGGCCGCATCGTCCAGGTCGGCGTGACCGGCGACCTGCCGGTGCCGATCAACATGATCGTCGGAAAGGAGATCGAGCTCGTTGGAGCGCATCGTTTCCACGCGGAATTCGCCGAGGCGGTCGCACTGATCGATGCCGGCACGATCGACCCGACGCCGATCCTGACCCGGACGTTTCCGATCGCCGAGGCGCTGGACGCCTTCGCTCTGGCCGGCGACAGGACGAGGGCGGTCAAGGTGCAGCTCTCCTTCGCCTAGCAGGCCGCCGAAAGCGCCGCAGCGTCCGCCGGTGTGATCCGACATCCGGGTGACGACCTCGGACCGGCGCCGTCCCTCGCGGCGGCCGGTCGCCTCACCCGATCGTCGTACGATGCGGGACGTGACACGAACGCCGCATCCGATGGCGCGGCTCGTCTTGACCCCGTCCGGTGCGGCTGCCACCCTACTCGTTCCTCGATTGCGACCGATTTTTCGGAGGGTTCCAAGGTGACGATTCGTGCCGTGTCAGGCGCCGGCCTCGCAGCCGGTGTCGCATTGCTCGCCTATCCCGGTTTCGTCCATGCGGCGGCGCTCGAGAATGCCGTACCGCAGCCGGTCCGGCTCCTCTACGAAGACGGGACCTATGGCGAGATCGGCCTCGTCTATGTCGATCCGCATCAGAGCGGCGACGACGCGACCGATCCGACCTCGGGCCTGACCTTCAGCGGCAATACCGGCGACGTGTTCAATTCGCGGACGCATGTCGGGGCGGCGCTGAAGGGCGACATCAACGACCGGCTGTCCTATCTGCTCGTGCTCGATCAGCCCTATGCGGTCGATACTTCATACGGGCCGGGCAGCTTTCCCGGCGGCTTCCCCTATGACGGCACGACCGCCAAGGTCCAAACCTACCAATTGACCGGGGTACTGGCCTACGACCTGAACGATCGGGTCAAGGGCTATGCCGGCCTCAGGGCGGAGCGGCTCGATGCCAAGGCGACGATCCCCTTCATCGCCGACTATTCGATCGATGCGGGTGAAAACTGGGGCTACGGCTATCTGGCCGGCGTGGCCTATGCCCGCCAGGAAATCGGCCTGCGCGTGTCGCTCACCTATTTCTCCGGGATCGACCATTCCCTCGATTCGGACGAATTCTCCACCGCGACCGGCGCGCAATCGACGCAGACCGACATCGACACACCGCAATCGGCAACGCTCGACTTCCAGACCGGCCTCAACCCGAAGACGCTGCTGTTCGGCTCGGTCCGCTGGACGGATTGGTCGGACTTCAGCATCGAGCCGCCAGTCTACACGCAGGTCACGGACCGCCCGCTGGTCGACTACCAGGACGATTGGTGGACCTATACGCTCGGGCTCGGCCGGCAGTTCACCGATGACCTCGCAGGGTCCTTCTTCGTGAGCTACGAGCCCTCGGTGGGCGGCACCATGACCTCGCTCGGACCCTATGACGGCAGATCCACCGCAACGGCGGCGCTGAGCTATGATTACGAGCGGTTCAACTTCCTCGGGGCGCTGAGCTACGGGGTGCTGGGCGACACCCACAATCTGCTCGACACCGACTACAACGACGGCTCGATTTTGGGCATGTCGTTGCGGGTCGGCTACAACTTCTAGAAGATCTGTGCGCGGTGGGCAGGCTCGCGCCCCGAGGCATGCGAATGGCGGAGATCCTGGCGCTCGCACCGCGCTGAGTGAACCAGCCGGCGCGACAGCGTCATCCTGAGTGTGCGCGACGGCGCCGGCTGGAAAGCCGAACCGAGGCGCGCTCTGCCAGAAGGCGTCCGGCTCGTCCATCCGCTGCCCGGCACCGAAGCCCCCTGCGGCCGGCCGTCGAACGGCCCCCCGACACTCCGCCGCTTCGGGTCCCTCGACGCCGTCTCCGCCGCCCGTTGTCGCCTCCTCGAACAGGACCGCGACATCATCGCCGCCAACACCGCCTTCCACGGTTGGCCCGAGCCCGATCCCGCAAACCGATCAGGTATGTCCGGTATCAGATGCGCTGCGAGGACTTGCGGTCGAAGAGGTGGACGTTCGTCGGGTTGATGCGGAAGGAGATCTGCTCGCCGGGCCGGGCGCGGATCCGGTCCTTGACGATGGCGTCGATCAGCTCCTTGCCCGCCTTGCCGAAGACCTGCGTCTCCGAGCCGGTCGGCTCGACCACCACGACGCTGACCGGGATGCCGCCTTCGCCGATCTCGATGTGCTCGGGGCGGATGCCGTAGGTGACCTCCTGCCCGTCCCGCACGTTCGCGGGGGGAAGCGGCAGCTCAAGGCCGCCGTTCGACACGAACCGGGCCTGGCCGTCGCCCCCCGCGATCCGGCCCTGGATGAAGTTCATCGACGGCGAGCCGATGAAGCCGGCGACGAAGACGTTCCGCGGATTGTCGTAGAGATCGAGCGGCCCGCCGATCTGCTCCACCCGGCCGTCGCGCATCACCACGATCTTGTCGGCCATGGTCATGGCCTCGATCTGGTCGTG
>NZ_DAIUBO010000075.1:0-16653 GCF_036846665.1 Amaricoccus sp.
CGCCGGAGCATGTGAAGTTCATCTTCGCCACCACCGAGATCCGCAAGGTGCCGGTCACGGTGCTGTCGCGCTGCCAGCGCTTCGACCTGCGGCGGATCGAGCCGGAGACGATGCTGGCGCACCTGAGCGGCATCGCCGCGCAGGAGGGGGCCGCGGTGGCACCCGATGCGCTGGCGCTGATCGTGCGCGCCGCCGAGGGCTCGGTGCGCGACGCGCTCTCGCTGATGGACCAGGCCATCGCCCATGGCGCGGGCGAGACCTCCGCGGCGGAGGTGCGCGCCATGCTCGGCCTCGCCGACCGGGGTCGCGTGCTCGATCTCTTCGAGCGGATCATGGCGGGCGAGGTGGCGGCGGCGCTGGCCGAGCTCTCGGCGCAATACGCCGCCGGGGCCGATCCGCTGGCGATCCTGCGCGATCTCGCCGAAGTCACCCATTGGGTCTCGATGGTGAAGATCGCGCCGGAGGTGGCCGACGACCCCACGATCGGCCCCGACGAACGCGCCCGCGGCCTCGATTTCGCCGAGCGGCTCGGCATGCGCGCGCTGACGCGGATGTGGCAGATGCTGCTCAAGGCGCTCGAGGAGGTCGGCCAGGCGCCCAATGCGATGATGGCGGCGGAGATGGCGGTGATAAGGCTCACCCATGTCGCCGACCTGCCGAGCCCCGAGGACCTGATCCGCCGGCTGAGCGACGCGGCGCCGGCGGCGCCCGGGCCGGCGGGCGGCGGCGGTGGCGGCACGCGGGCGGGCGGTGCCGCGCGCGCCCAGGCCGCTCCCCGGCCGCAGGCGATGGCGCAACCGGCGCCCGAGACCGCGGCGCTGGCCCGCTATGCGGCTTTCGAGGACGTGGTCGCGCTGGTGCGGGCGCGGCGGGACATGGCGCTGCTCGTGGAGATCGAGACCGGCGTGCGGCTGGTGAAATATGCGCCCGGGCGCATCGAGTTCGAACCGGCGGCCGGCGCCGCGCCCGATCTCGCCGCGCGCATCGCCGAGCGGCTCAGGACTTGGACCGGCGCGCGCTGGGGCGTCTCGATCGTGGGATCGGGCGGCGGCGCGACGCTGGCCGAGAGGGAGGCCGAGCGCAAGGGCGACCTCGAAGGCCGCGCCCGCGCGCATCCGCTGGTCCAGGCCATGCTCGCGGCCTTTCCCGGCGCGCGGATCCGCGACGTGCGGCAGTCGGAGGCGCCCACCCTGCCCTCGGCGGAGGCCGAGGCGGGCAGCGCGGAGGATGACGACGACTGGGATCCGTTCGATCCCGCATCGGAGGAGAACTGAGAGAATGCTCAAGGGGATCGGGCAGCTTGGCGACATGGCCAAGATCATGAAGCAGGCGCAGGAGATGCAGGGCCGCATGGCCGAGATCCAGGGCCGGCTCGAGGCGATCGAGGTGACCGGCGAATCCGGCGCGGGCCTCGTCAAGGCGACGGCGACGGCCAAGGGCGTGGTCCGGGCGCTTTCGATCGACCCGAGCCTCTTCAGGGCGGAGGACCGCGAGGTGGTCGAGGATCTCATCGTCGCAGCGATTCAGGACGCCCAGGCGCGCGGCGAGGCGGCCGCCAAGGAAGAGATGGGCCGGCTCACCGAGGGGCTCGACCTGCCGCCCGGCATGAAGCTGCCGTTCTGACAGCGCCGGCCGTCCTTCCGTGACCGAGGCCGAGGGCGCCGCCGTCGACCGGCTGATCGCGCTGATGGCGCGGCTTCCGGGGCTCGGGCCGCGCTCGGCGCGGCGCGCGGTGCTGGCGATGATCCGCAAGCGCGCGCTGCTGCTCGATCCGCTGGCGAAGGCCATGGCGGAGGTGGCCGCGGACGTGCGGGAATGCGGCCGCTGCGGCAATATCACCACGGCGGAGATCTGCGCGATCTGCGCCGATCCGCGCCGCGCCACCGGCGAGATCTGCGTGGTCGAGACCGTGGCCGATCTCTGGGCGATGGAGCGCGCCGGGATCTTCGGCGGGCGCTACCACGTGCTGGGCGGCGTGCTCTCGGCGCTCGACGGGGTGGGGCCGGAGGCGCTGCGCATTCCCGACCTGCTGGCGCGGGTCGCCGAGGAGGAGATCGGCGAGGTGATCCTCGCGCTCAACGCCACGATCGACGGCCAGACCACGATCCACTACATCGCCGACCAGCTCGCCCCATCGGGCGTCAAGGCCACCTCGCTGGCCAAGGGCGTGCCGATCGGCGGCGAGCTCGATTATCTCGACGACGGCACCATCGGCGCCGCACTGCTCGCCCGGCGGGTGGTCTGATCCGGGCGCCTGTCCGATACCAGCGGCCCTTCCGTCTGACGGACGCGCCGGCCCCGGGCAGGGCCGGCGCGGCCCGATTGCCACGGGTCGATCGGGCTGGGAACCTATGGCCGACCTGGGATGAGAGTTGACGGCGAGACTCGTTGGTTCAATGCATCGGGAGGCCATCGAGCCGAACCGATCGCAGCTTTCTGAGTCGACCTTCTAAAAACGACGTAATAACAATATGATAAGCCGTGTTTCACCGTGTAACGCCCCCTGGCCGGCACCGGGGATCGGTCAGGCGGCGGGCCGGGCGCGGCCGGTGATGCGGGCGGCGATCATGTCGGCGAGCTGCTCGACGGCGCGGGCATGGGCGGCCAGGAGCGCCTCGTAGCCGCCGCCTCCGGTCGGGACGGCGATGGTGAAGCGGTCGGAGGCGGTGATGCGGCCGCTGTCGTTGCCCACGACGATGTACTGGCCGGCGAATTCCACCACCCCTCCCGGCGCGCCGACGAAGCGGTCGGCGATCACCTCGACGCGCAGGCCGGGGCCGTCGAAGGCCGGCCAGGGCTCGGTGCCGACCCGCGCCCGCAGCCGCGCCTCCAGCGCCGCGACGAGATGGCGGGTCAGCGCGCGGCGCGGGGTATCGGCCCAGAGCGCGTTCTTGTTCAGCGTGACCGCGCCCGGACCGGCGAGCGTGGCGATCTCGAGCGCCTCGGCATAGGCGGGCAGGCTGATCTCCGCCACCGCGATGCTCGACACCGGGGCGGCCAGTCGCGCGACCGGCTGCGGCGGCGGCAGCAGGTAATAGTCGGGATTGGCGCAGGCGCCGAGCGCCAGCGCCGCCGCGATCGTCAGGGGCAGGGGCGGGCGCATGCTCATCTCCCGAAGAGGACCGAATTGGGGCGGCGCTCCAGCGCCGTGACGAGCGCCGTGACCGATTTCGCGGCGTCGCGGACCTCGCGCAGGAGCAGAAGCGTCTCGCGATTGACGTCCGAGCCGGGGCCGATCTGGGCGAGCGCGGCATCGGCCTGGTCGGCGACGCGGGAGAATTGCGTGACCAGCGCGGGCAGGTCGGCGGCGGCCGCGGTGATCGCGGCGGCGGCCTCGTCGGCGGAGGCGAGCGTCGCATTGACATTGGCCACCGCGCCGCCCTCGCGCAGCTCGGCGAGGATCAGCCGCAGCTCTTCCAGCGAGGCGGCGAGCCGCGGCGGCAGGCTCTCGACGCCCTCGGAGGCGAGGAAGGTGTCGAAGGTGCCGAGCACCCGGGTGCCCGAGGCGACGAGCTCGTCGAGCGGCAGCGATTCCATGCGCTGCGAGAGCGCGGTGAGATTCTCGATCAGCTCGGGCAGGTCCTCCGAGGCGCTGCTGACCTGCGCCGCCGTGGCCTCGGCGGAGGCGAGGGTCGCCCTCAGGCTCTCGCCGAGCCTCGCGGCGGCGATGTCGTCGCTCACTGCCCGCACCGAGACCAGCGTGGCATTGACGTTCTCGATGGTGCCGCCGTCGCGCAGGTCGGCGATGAGGCCGCGCAGTTCCGCCAGCGCATCGGTCACCGCCGGCGGGATCGCCGCGACCTCGTCGCTCCGGACCAGCGCATTGACGTCGTCGATGAGGGTGGTGGCCGAAGCGACGATATCCTCGAGCGGAAGCTCCCGCGCCCGCTCGGAGAGCGCGCCCACTTCCTCGATCATGGCCGGGACGCCCTCGGCGGCGGCGGTGATGCTGTCGAGCGTCGCGGTGGCCGATTGCAGGGTCGTCGCGATCTCCTCCGCGAGCTGGCGCTCGGCGAAGCCGTCGAGCAGGGCACGCGCCGAGGCGAGCGTCGCGGCGAGATCCTGCGGCGCCTGCTGGACGGCGTCGCTGCCCACCAGCGCGCGCAGGTCGGCGAGCAGGAGCCCGAGGTTCTCGGGGGCCTTGCGCACGCGCTCGTCCGTGATTAGCCGGTTGGCATTGCCGAGCAGCGTGATGACGGAGTTCATCACCTCCTCGACCGGCAGGGACTGGACGCGGTCGAGCACGCCCTCCGCCGAGGCGGCGAGGCTGCTGCCGGGGGTGGCGACGCTCGGGACTTCCGGGAAGGGCTCGGCGTCGCGGTCGAGCGTCGCGGGTTCGGCGTCGGGGATCTCGGCGAATTCGACGAAGAGGCTGCCGGTCAGGATATTGGCGCTGGCCAGCCGCGCGCGCGCGCCGCGCCGGACGGCATCGGCGATCAGGTCGAGCGCCTCTTCGCGCATGTCGCCGTCGGACGGAAGGCCCACCCGGGCGGGGTTGAGCGTCAGCACGGCGCGGACGCGCACGACCGGGCGATCGTCCACGCGCACGACTTCCGATTGCAGCTCGGTCACCTCGCCCACGGTGATGCCGAGGTATTCGACCGGCGCGCCGGTCTGGAGGCCGCGCACCGAGCCCTCGAAGAAGGTCATCACCCGCAGCAGCTCGGCCGGATCGTCGTTGAGGATGACGTTCCGCGCCGTCTTCTCGTTGGCATAGAGCCGGTAGAGATGGCCCGATTCGATCGGCTCGCCGCCGCTGGTGACTGTATCGAAGGTGATGCCGCCCTGGACCAGCGCGGCGAGGCTCTCGACATTGAGCGAGGCGCCGCCGGTGCCGAGCTCGATGGAGAATCCGGAGGCGTTCCAGAACCGGGTGGCCGAGGTCAGCCGGCGGTCGTTGGGCGCGTCGACGAAGGCGGTCACCATGACGTCGCCCGCCTCGGTCAGCTCGACCGCCTCGATCTTGCCGACCGGGATCTGCTTGAAGAGGATCGGCGCGCCCACCGAGAGCGAGCCGCCGTCGGGTGCGCTGAGCCGGATGCGGATGCCGGGCTGGCCGGCCGGCGTCAGCGGCGGAGCGCTCAGGGCGGTGAAGCGGTCCTGCGGCGCGCCGGGCTCGTCGCCGAGCTCGGCGCCGATGAAGGCGCCCGAGAGCACGGTCTCGAGCCCGGAGATGCCGCGGGGCCCGACCTGGGCGCGGACGAGCCAGAACTTGGTGTTGCTGTCCACATGCCTCGCGGCATCCTTGTGCAGCCGCGCCGAGACCACCACTTGGCTCAGATCGTCGGTGAAGCGCACGTCCTCGACCATGCCGATGGCGAAATCCTTGTAGCGCACCGTCGTCTCGCCGGCGACGATGCCGCTGGCGCTGTCGAAGAGGATCTCGATGAGCGGGCCGCGGTCGGAATAGCTCCGCCAGGCGACCCCGAGCGCGATCGCCAGCGCGACGATCGGCACGAGCCAGACCGCCGATGCCACCGGGATCCAGCGCCGCGGCACCTCCACCACCGGCTCGCTGGGCTTCAGCTCATCCATGGTCCGGCACGTCTCGCTCCACCGCATCCCAGATCAGTCGGGGGTCGAGCGATAGCGCGGAGACCATCGTGCATGCAACGGACAAAGCGAAGAAGACCGCCGCCGGGCCGGGGCGGAAGCCCACGACGAAGCCGAGATTGACCAGCGCGGCGAGGATCGCCACCACGAAGACATCGACCATCGACCAGCGCCCGATGAATTCCACGATCTCGTAGAGCAGGGTGCGCATATGCCCCGAGAGCTGCACCCGGTAGCGCAGCGAATAGGCAAGATAGCCCACGGCGATGAACTTGCCGACCGGGATCAGCACGCTGGCGAAGAAGACGACGCCGGCGATGAAATAGGCGCCGTGATGCACGAGGTCTACGACCCCGCCCACGATGGTGGAATCGGTCCTGCGGCCGAGGAAGGTGCTTTCCAGCATCGGAAAGAGATTGGCCGGGATATAGGCGATGAGGCCCGCCAGCCACCAGGCCCAGACCTTCGAGAGGCTGCCGGGCCGGCGGCTGTGGAGCACCGAGCCGCAGCGCGGGCAATGCGCGGTTCCGGGCCGCGACACGCAGCCGCAGGTCGCGCAGCCGATCAGGCCCGCCGCCCGGGCGGTCAGGACCGGCTGCGGGCTTCCAGCATGCGCCATATGGTCTTCTCGCAGAGGCTCGTGGATTCGAGCGCGACGATGAGCACGATCAGGGTGAGCTCCCAGAAAGCCGGGCCGAGGCTCACAGTCGCCATGCCGCCGATCTTCACCAGGGCCACCACAACGCCGATGATGAAGACCTCGGCCATCGACCAGGGCTTGAGCCGGCTGGCAAAGCGGAAGGCGCGCTTCGCGCCCGGCAGGGCGGGCCGGCCCAGCCGCAGCGGCACCAGCGCCCAGCCGAGCGCCGCGGCACGGGTCACCGGCAGCACCACGATCATCAGGATCACCGCCAGCGCCAGCGGGGCGGTGATCCCTTGGGAGAAGGCGAAGGCCACGTCCACCAGCGAGGCGGCGCTGCGAAGCCCCTTGGCCGAGATCTCCAGAAAGGGAAAGAACACCGCCGAGATCACCAGGATCACCGTCGCGAGCGCGCCGCCGAGGATGCTGTCGAGCGCGCCGCGCGGGGCGCGCAGGAGCACGCTGCCGCAGCGCGCACAGCGCATCCTGCCGTGCATGGGAGGGCCGGCGCCGACGGAATGCAGCGCGTCGCAGACGGTGCAGGCGATCACCTCGCCGCCGGCCTCGAGGATCCGGGCGGCGCGGTCGCCCTCGGCCGTTCCTGCTGCAATCCCGCCGCCGTCCGCGATCGCGGCCGTGCGGGTCATCCGGGGCTCATGCCCCGCAGCTTCTCGGAACGCCGACGCAGCAGTTCGAGCACGGTCAGCAGCACCACGGAGATGGCGATGAGGATGGTGGCGACCGCGAGGATGGTGGGCGAGATCTGCTCGCGCAGGCCGATGAACATCTGCCACGGCAGGGTCTTCTGCGCCGCCGAGCCGACGAAGAGCACCACCACCACCTCGTCGAAGGAGGTGATGAAGGCGAAGAGCGCCCCGGAGATCACCCCCGGCAGGATCAAGGGCATCTGCACCTTGAAGAAGGTCCGCACCGGGCCCGCGCCCATGTTGGCGGCGGCGCGCACCAAGCTGCGGTCGAAGCCGACCAGCGTTGCGGTGACGGTGATGATCACGAAGGGGATGCCGAGGGCGGCATGGGCCAGCACCACCCCCCAATAGGTGCCCTGCAGGCCGATGCGCGAATAGAAGAAATACATCCCCGCCGCCGAGATGATCAGCGGCACGATCATCGGCGAGATCAGGATCGCCATGATCGCGCCGCGGAACGGCACATGCGGCTGGCTCAGGCCCACGGCGGCCAGCGTCCCGAGCGCCACCGCGAGCAGCGTGGCCACCGGCGCGATGGTCACCGAATTGCGCAGCGCCTGCTGCCAGTCGGGGTTCGAGAAGAAGTCCTGGTAGTGCTTGAGCGAATAGGCCTCGGGGTTCAGCGCCAGCATCCTCTTGGTGAAGGTGAAGAAGTTCTCGGCGTTGAAGCTCAGCGGGATGATCACCAGGATCGGCATGATCAGGAAGAACAGCACCGCCACGCAGATGGCGCGGAAGCCCCAGTACCAGAGGCGCTGGCCGGTGGAGGCATAGGGCGGGAGAGCGGCCATGTCGCGTTACCCCAGCTTGACGTTGTCGATGCCGACCATGCGGTCGTAGACCCAGTAGAGCGCCAGCACCACGATGAGCAGCATCGTCGCCAGCGCCGCCGCCAGTCCCCAGTTGAGCGAGATGGAGATGTGGTAGGCGATGCGGTTGGAGATGAAGATGCCCGAGGTGCCGCCGACCAGTTCCGGTGTGATGTAATAGCCGATCGACAGGATGAAGACGAGGATCGCCCCGGCGCCGACGCCGGGCACCGATTGCGGGAAATAGACCCGCCAGAACGCGGTCCAGTCATTGGCGCCCAGCGATTTCGCGGCGCGCAGATAGGAGGGCGGGATGGTCTTCATCACCGAATAGAGCGGCAGGATCATGAAGGGCAGCAGGATATGGGTCATGGCGATGATCGTGCCGGTGGCGTTGTTGATCATCACCAGCCGGTTCGCGTCCGATATGAGGCCGATCCAGACCAGCAGGTCGTTGATCACGCCCTGCTGCTGGAGCAGCACCTTCCAGGAGGCGGTGCGCACCAGGAGCGAGGTCCAGAACGGCAGCAGCACCAGGATCATGATCAGGTTGGAGGTCCTGAGCGGCAGGATCGCCAGGAGATAGGCGATCGGATAGCCGAGCAGCAGGGTGAAGAAGGTGATCGTCAGGCTGAGGAGCATGGTGCGCAGGAACAGCATGACGTAGATGCGCTGGGACGCGGGCTTCAGCTCCGGCCCGTCGACGGTCTTCTGCATGTCGATGGCGTTGAGCAGGTAGCCGTCGGTATAGGCGCCGGAATAGAGCTTGATGGTGCGCCAGGTCTCGATGTCGCCCCAGTCCTTGTCCATGTCGATGAACTGGGCCTCGTAAGGCTCGTCGGCATTCATCCTGCCCGCGCCGCGACCGGCGGCGCGCAGCAGCGAGGACATGCCGGAATCCTCGTAGTTCAGCCGCGATCCGAGGCGCGTGTGGGTCTTTGCCTCCGCCGCCACGACCAGGTCGTCGTGCAGGGCGGCAAAGACCGGCTCTCCGGGGAGCGCGTCGCCCTTCGCGTCCCAGTCCTCTAGCGCCACGACGGTCTTCGGCAGGGTGTCCGGCACGATCTGGTTCTCGACCGAGCGGAAGAGCATGTCGGCGATCGGCATCAGGAAAGCGATGACGATGAAGGCGAGGAGCGGCGCGATCAGCATCAGCGCCCGCAGCTTCTGCGCGCGCAGCGCCCGGCGCAGGCTGACCTTGAGCGGAGTGCCGTCGGCGGCCAGCACCGACCCCCTCGCCTGATCCGCGGTGGCTTGGGTCATGGCTCTGCCGCCTTTCCTCGCTTGGGCGGGCGGGGTGCGTCCCCGCCCGCCCGATGTGGTCCTACTGGGTCAGCCAGGCCTGGAACTTGGCATCCAGGTCGTCGCGATGGTCCGCCCACCAGCCGTAGTCGTAGAGGTGGGTGTTGGTGGCATTGGCCGGATCCGTGGGCATGTGCGGCGCCATGTCGACGCCGAGCACCTCGCTGAAGCCCACCAGAGGTGCCGACGAACTGCGCGCCGGGCCGTAGGAGATGTACTGCGCCTGGTCGGCCAGCCTCTGGGTGTCGGTGGCGAAATAGAGGAAGTCCAGCACCCGGTTCAGCCGGTCCTCGGGGAGATCCGCCGGGATCGTCCAGCCGTCGAGGTCGAAGTCCTGCATGTCCCAGAGCATGGCGATCGGCTGGTTCTGCTCGACGATCGCCGAGAACAGACGGCCGTTGAAAGTCGAGCCGATCACCACCTCGCCGTCGGCGAGGAGCTGCGGCGTCTCGGCGCCGGCGGTCCACCAGACCACCTGGTCCTTGATGGAATTGAGCTTGTTGAACGCGCGCTCGATGCCTTCGTCGGTCCCGAGCACGTCGTAGATCTCCTCCTTGGCGACACCGTCGCAGTAGAGCGCCCATTCCATGTTGTCGATCGGACGCTTCTGCAGCGCGCGCTTGCCCGGGAAGGTCTCGAGGTCGAAGACGTCGCAGACCGTGGTCGGCACCTTGCCGCCCCAGTCGGCCACGTCGGTGCGGTATCCGAAGGTGGTCGAATAGACGATCTGCGGAACGAAGCAGTCGTTGATGAGCAGGTCGCCGAAATCCTCCGACGCCGGCGTGCCGTCCGGCGCCGGCGCCAGGACCGCGTCGATGTCGTCGAACTCCATCACCAGGCCCTCGTCGCACATGCGGATGGCGTCGGAGGCCAGCGTGTCGACGAGGTCCCAGGTGACGTTGCCCGCCTCGGCCATGGCGCGCATCTTGGCCACCGATTCCGCGGAGCTCTCGTCCATCACCACCGTCAGCTCGGGGTGCATGGCCTTGTAGGGCTCGATATAGGCCTTGACCTGGCTGTTCTGGTAGGCGCCTCCCCAGGAGACCACGGTCATGGTGTTGGCGCAATTCTCGCAGGTCGCCTGGTCCTGCGCCATCATGGCGGCCGCCGGCAGGAGGGCGAGGGCGGTCGCTCCGAATAGGTGTCTGGTTTTCATCATGATACTCCCTGTGTACTGTACCCGGACTTCTTCTCGGCCGGCTGCGCGCCTCCGGTCGGGCGCGCGGCCGGCGTTCGTCATGCTGCTTCCAGCGCGCGGCAATCCTGCGGCAGCCAGCCGACGTCGATGACCTCGCCCGGCCGGAGCCGGCGCTGACCGACCGCATTGCGGCACTTGATGACGAAGTTCTCGTTCCCGGCGATCCGCAGGCGCACGCGGAAGATGTCGCCCATGTAGATGAATTCGAGCACCTCGGCCTTGACGGTATGGGTTCCCTCCGGCAGCCGGGCGGGGTTGAACTCCGCCCGCTCGGGCCGGATCGAGAGCAGGGTCCGCTCGCCGGGCCTGGAGACATTGACCGGCAGCGCGTCGATCACCGAGCCGTCGCCGAGGCGCACGGTGCATTTGCCCTCGGCGATGGTCTCGACCGTTCCTTCGAGGGTGTTGTTCTCGCCGATGAACTGCGCGACGAAACCGTTCTCCGGCCGCTCGTAGAGATCCTCGGGCGGCGCCAGCTGCTGGATGCGCCCGTCGTTGAAGACGGCGATCCGGTCCGACATGGTCAGGGCCTCGCCCTGGTCGTGGGTGACATAGACCACGGTGACGCCGAGTTGCTCGTGGATATGCTTGATCTCGAACTGCATGTGCTCGCGCAACTGCTTGTCGAGGGCGCCGAGCGGCTCGTCCATCAGAACCAGTTCGGCATCGAAGACCAGCGCCCTGGCCAGCGCGATGCGCTGCTGCTGGCCGCCCGAGAGCTGTGCCGGGCGGCGGCCGGCGAAGGCGCCCATCTGCACCATGTCGAGCGCGCGCTTGACCTTGGCCTCGATGTCGGCCTTCGACATCTTGCGCACCTCGAGGGGGAAGGCGAGGTTCTCGCCCACGGTCATGTGCGGGAAGAGCGCGTAGTTCTGGAACACCATGCCGATGCCGCGCTTGTGCGGCGGAATGTTGTTGATCGGTCGGCCGGCGAGGCGGATGTCGCCGTGGGTCGCGGTCTCGAAGCCCGCGAGCATCATCAGGCAGGTGGTCTTGCCCGATCCCGAGGGCCCGAGCATGGTCAGGAACTCGCCCTGGCCGATGTTGAGGTTCAGATCCTTTACGACGAGGGTCTCGCCGTCGTAGCTCTTCTGGACGTGTTCGAATACGACGAACGCCCCGTTGCCGTGTCCGGCATTCATGCAGCCACCCTGTCTTCCGCTCGTTTCTCTGGTCGGATCCGTAATTGGCGGAATGTTAATCACATCGCCGCGCGGGACGCAATTACCATGCAGAATGGCGGCTCCGTTGCCTCCCGGCGACGGTTTCGCTCGCCGTTGCGCTTGCGTTTTGGCCGGCGAGCGAATCTATTGTCCCGCAAGGCCGGCGGGGGAGTGAGCCATCAGTACTTTCAACGAAATGTATGATGGAAAGCGGGTCCGGCCGGCTTATGCCAAGCTGCTGGACTGGGTGGAATCGACCTCGCCCGAGGCGCTTTCGCAGAAGCAGCGGCAGGCCGAGGCGCTCTTCCGGCGCATCGGCATCACCTTCGCGGTCTATGGCGAGGGCGGCGATACCGAGCGGCTGATCCCCTTCGACATGATGCCCCGGGTCTTCACCGAATACGAGTGGCGGCGGCTGGAGAGAGGGGTCAAGCAGCGGGCGCGCGCGCTCAACGCCTTCCTCTACGACGTCTATCACCGCGCCGAGATCACCCGCGCGGGGATCATCCCCGCGGATCTGGTGTTCCGCAACGAGGCCTACGAGCCGGCGGTGGTCGGGATCGACCCGCCGGCCGGGGTCTATTCCCATATCGTCGGCATCGACCTCGTGCGCACCGGGCCCGAGGAATTCTTCGTGCTGGAGGACAATTGCCGCACGCCCTCGGGCGTGAGCTACATGCTCGAGAACCGCGAGATCATGATGCGGATGTTCCCCGATCTCTTCCGGGCGACGCGCATCGCGCCGGTGGACGACTACCCCGACCGGCTGCGCCGCACCCTGGCGAGCGTGGCGCCGGCGAGCTGCGAGGGGCAGCCGGTGAGCGTGCTGCTGTCGCCCGGCGCCTTCAACAGCGCCTATTACGAGCATTCCTTCCTCGCCGACCAGATGGGCATCGAGCTGGTCGAGGGGCAGGACCTCTTCGTCCAGGGCGATTTCGTCTACATGCGTACCACCGAGGGTCCCAGGCGCGTGCACGTGATCTACCGGCGGCTCGACGATTCCTTTCTCGACCCGCTCTGCTTCCGGCCCGAATCGATGCTCGGCGTTCCGGGGCTGATGAACGTCTATCGCTCGGGCGGGGTGGCGATCGCCTCGGCGCCGGGGGCGGGCGTCGCCGACGACAAGGCGGTCTATATCTACGTGCCCGAAATGATCCGCTTCTATCTCGGCGAGGAGCCGATCCTGAAGAACGTGCAGACCTGGAAATGCGCCGATCCCTCGGACCGCAAGTTCGTGCTGGAGAACCTCGCGGATCTGGTGGTCAAGGAGGTGCACGGCTCGGGCGGCTACGGCATGCTCGTGGGGCCGAAATCGACCAAGGAGCAGGTCGCCGCCTATGCCGAGCGCATCAAGGGCGATCCGGCGGCCTTCATCGCCCAGCCGACCCTGGCGCTCTCCACCTGCCCGACCTTCGTCGACGAGGGGCTCGCGCCGCGCCACGTGGACCTGCGCCCCTTCTGCCTGGTGGGGCGCGAGGTGCATCTCTGCCCTGGCGGCCTGACCCGGGTGGCGCTGAAGGAAGGCTCGCTCGTGGTGAACTCGTCGCAGGGCGGCGGGGTCAAGGACACCTGGGTTCTGGCGGATTGACGGCATGCTAAGCAGGACCGCGGAAAATCTCTTCTGGCTCGCGCGCTACATGGAGCGGGCCGAAACCATGGCGCGGCTGCTGGAGGTCGGCTACCGCATGGGGCTCATGCCCTCGGAGGGCACGGGCTACCGCAACGAATGGGCCTCGCTGGTCTCGGCCGCGGGCTCGGCCAGGGGCTTCGGCGCGAAGTTCGGCGAGGAATTCCACCAGCGCGACGTGGAGACCTGGCTCTTCTTCGACCGCGAGAACCCCTCGAGCGTGATCTCCTGCATCGAGACCGCGCGCCAGAACGGCCGCGCGGTGCGCACCGCGCTCACCACCGAGATGTGGGACGCGCTCAACGGCGCCTATCTCGACCTGCGCGAGATCGAGCGGCGGCCGCGGTCCGAGGCGCTACTGCCGGAGCTCTGCGAATGGACCAAGCGCCAGGGCGCGCTCTTCCGGGGCGCCACCGAAGGCACGCATCTGCAGAACGACGGCTACGATTTCCTGAACCTCGGCTGGTATCTCGAACGCGGCGACAACACCGCGCGGCTGCTCGACGTCAAATACTACGTGCTCTTACCGACGACCGACATGGTCGGCGGCTCGATCGACACCTACCAGTGGACGACGCTCCTGCGCGCGCTCTCGGCCTATCGCGCCTTCCACTGGGCCTATGGCGGCGAATACTCGCCCCGCAAGATCGCGCATTTCCTGATCCTGAACCCTTCCTGCCCGCGCTCGCTGCTGCATTGCCTCGACATGGCGGGATACCACCTCGACCGGTTGGCGAAGGCCTATGGCAGCAGGACCACCGCCCACGACCGGGCAGAGGCCGCGCTGGGCGAACTGACGGCCGCCAAGGTCGAGGACGTGATCGGCGAAGGCCTGCACGAGTTCCTCACCCGCTTCGTCAACCAGAACGCCGCGCTCGGCCAGGACGTGGCGGACGGCTATCTCTTCGGGATCCAGTAGATGCGCCTGTCGGTCCGGCACACGACGATCTACCGTTTCGACGCACCGATGCGCTTCGTCACCCAGAGCCACCGGCTCACGCCCTCGACCTGCGCCAGCCAGCGGATCGTCGCCTGGGAGGTCGGGGCCGAGGGGGCGGTCTTCGGCGCGAGCTTCGTGGACGGCGCCGGCGACCGGGTCACCACCATGACCGTGGAGGGGCCGGTCGAGCGCATCGACGTGACCGTGACCGGCGAGGTCGAGACCATCGACGCGGCGGGCGTGCTGCGCGGCCACCGCGAGATCATCTCGCCGCGGACCTACCTGCGGCCGACCCAGCGGACCAAGGCGAACGGTGCGCTCGGCGAGCTCGCCGCCGAGGCGCTGGCCGCCGCGGGCGAGGAGGGCGATCTGGGCCGGGCGCATCTTCTCGCCGCGGCGGTGGCCGAGGCGATCGCCTATGCGCCGGGCACCACCGAGGCCCATACCACCGCCGCGGAGGCGCTCGAACAGGGGCGGGGGGTCTGCCAGGACCATGCCCATGCGATGATCGCGCTGGCCCAGAGCGTGGGCATGCCGGCGCGCTACGTCACCGGCTATCTGCTGACCGGCGGCGAGGAGGGAATGGGCGAGGCCAGCCACGCCTGGGCCGAGCTGCATGTCGAGGGCCTCGGCTGGGTCGGATTCGATCCTGCCAACCGCTGCTGCCCGGACGATCGCTACATCCGCCTGGGATCGGGGCGCGACGCGCTTGATGCCGCGCCCATTCGTGGGGTATCGCGCGGAGGTGGGACGGAGGCGATGGACGTCACGGTGGTCGTGGCGGCGCAGCAGTAATCCGGGGCCGGAGCGGGGACATGACCTATTGCGTGGGCCTTCTGCTCGACGCCGGCATCGTGATGCTGTCGGACACGCGGACCAATGCCGGCGTCGACAACATCGCGATCTATCGCAAGATGTTCGTCTACGAGGAGCCCGGCGAGCGCGCCCTGGTGATGCTGACCTCGGGCAATCTCTCCATCACCCAGACGGTCATGGCCAAGCTCGAGCATGCGATCGAGGATCCGGAGGCCACGGGCGCCACCTCGATCCTGCTCGCCGAGACAATGCTCGAGATCGCCGAGATCGTCGGCCGCACCCTGAACGAGGTCAGCGTCGCCGTGGGCGACCGCATGAGCAAGATGAACCAGTCCGTGACCGCGCTGATCCTGCTCGGCGGTCAGCGCAAGGGCGGCCAGATGCGGCTCTTCATGATCTATCCCGAGGGGAATTTCATCGAGGCCACCGAGGACACGCCCTATCTCCAGATCGGCGAGCACAAGTACGGCAAGCCGATCCTCGACCGCGTGGTGACGCGGGCGACCTCGCTCGAGGACGGGCGCAAGGCGGTGTTGCTCTCGATGGATTCGACGCTGCGCTCCAACCTCTCGGTCGGCATGCCGCTCGATCTCGCGATCATCCACGCCGGATCCTGCCGGATCGACCGGCGCGAGCGCATCATGCCCGGCGATCCGGATTTCAGCGCCATGTCCGAGGCCTGGAGCCAGGCGCTCCGCGACGGCTTCCTGAACTTGCCGTGACGGCTGTCGTCTGTGCGCGTCATCGCCACGCGCCGTGGTCCGTCACCCGAACTGCGCATCCCCCGTCGCCGCGGTTCCCGCCACGCGCACGGGGCTATGGCCGAACGATCCCTCCGGGTCAGCAGGCCGAACCCGGTCGGACGTGCCGATCGGGAGGGTCCGGCGGGGCGCAAGCCGCCGGGACCGGGTGAAATGAAAAACTTTCAGGCAAGGAGCCAAAGGAAATGAGACTTCCCATCGCGATGATCGCAACCGCGGCCGCCCTCATGGCGGCGCCGGCCTTCGCCGAACTCGGCGTCGAGTTCGGCGTGCTGACCTGCAAGCTCAAGGACGTGCACAACGACATCGTCTACACGAGCGAGAAATTCGCCTGCGACTACAAGCCAAAGACCGGCGACGCCCAGACCTACGAGGGCGAGATCAAGAGCGTCGGCGTTGATCTCTCGGTTACCGAGGACACGACGCTGGTCTGGGGGGTAGTGGCGACCGGCGAAGGCACCAAGGCACCCGACTCGCTCAAGGGCTCGTTTTTCGGCGGAACTGCCGCGGCGGAAGTCGGCGCCGGGGCGGGCGCAGGTGTCCTCGTTGGCGGCGGCGACAAGTCGATCGCGCTGAATCCGATCAGCGTTTCGGGCGTCGAGGGCGTGGGCGCGTCGCTCGATCTCTCGGAATTCGAGCTGCGCTGAACGCACAGCGACTCCCGGCGCGTCCGCGCCGGGGCCGTCTCATATCATGTTAGCGCGGCCCGATCGGCGAGTGTCGATCGGGCAGGCGATCCCTGACTCGCACAGGGAAGAGTCACCCTACAGACCGTTGGTACAGCGCCGTGGCGCTAGGGAAGGGCCGTCTCAGGCCGCGGGCATCGCCGTCTCGACCAGCCTTACCCAATAGGAACAGCCGACCGGGATGAGGGCATCGTCGAAATCGTACTCCGGGTGGTGCAGCCTCGCGCTGTCGCCGTTGCCGAGGAAGATGAAGGCGCCGGGGCGCGCGTTCAGCATGTAGGAGAAATCCTCGCCGCCCATGATCGGCGGGGTCTCGGTGTCGACCCCGCCGGCGACTTCCGCCGCGACCTGCGCCGCGAAGGCGGCGCGCCCGGCGTCGTTGGCGGTGACCGGAAAGCCCGGCCGGAAATCCAGCACCCCCTCCGCACCATAGGCCCGGCCGACGTTCGGG
>NZ_DAIUBO010000076.1:0-16646 GCF_036846665.1 Amaricoccus sp.
GGGGTCGGGCCGGGCGGCGCCCGGGGCGCTGCTCAAGATCGAGCCGATGACGCTCAGCCGCCACATCGACCGGATGGAGGCCGCCGGACTCGTGGAGCGGCGCCCCGACCCGAACGACCGCCGCGCCCGGCGCATCCATACCACCGAGACGGCGCGCGCGCTCCTCGAGCCGATGCGTGCCCGCGCCGCCACCGTCTACGAGGAGGCGCTGGCGGGTCTCGCGCCGGCCGAGCGCGATGCGCTCGTCGCCCATCTCCAGACCATCGTTTCCAACCTCTGCACTGGTGCCGCCGAAGCGGCGGGCGACGAACGGCGCAGCGCCGCGACGGGAACCTGACCCATGAGCGACCCGGCCCCGGAACCGACCACCGAGACGAAGCCCGCCCCGCGGCTCGTCACCACCGATCCCGCCGCCCCGACCGCACCCGCGACACCGCGCCCGCCCGCCCGCCGCCGACGCAGGCTCCTGATCGCGGCGCTGCCGCTCGCGCTCGCCCTCGGCGGCGGCTACGCTTGGGTGACCGGCGGGCGCTATGTCGAGACCGAGGACGCCTATGTCCAGCAGGACCGCGTTTCGGTGATGCCGCAGGTCAGCGGCCAGATCGCCGAGGTGAATGTCGCCGAGAACCAGCGGGTGAAGGCGGGCGCGACCCTCTTCACCATCGACGACGCGAGCTACCGCAACGCCGTGGAGCAGGCGCAGGCGCGCCTTGCCTCGGCGCGCCTCGACGTCGAGCGGCTCAAGGCCGCCTATGACGAGGCGGTCGCCGAGGCGGACACGGCGCGGGATTCCTTCGAGACCGCCCGGACCCAGGACGACCGCCAGCAGAAGCTGCTCGGCTCGGGCGTGGTCAGCCAGTCCGCCGCCGACGACAGCGCGCTGAAGCTCCAGATCGCCCGGGGCGCGGTCACCAAGGCCGAGAGCGCGCTGGTCTCGGCCAGGGCCTCCCTCGCCGGCGATCCGGCGATCACCACCGACCGGCATCCCGACGTGCTCGAGGCGCTCGCCGCCCTGCATGCCGCCGAGCTCGATCTCGCCCGCACCAGGGTGGTGGCCCCGGACGACGGCATCGTCAGCCAGACCGACCGGCTGCAGCGGGGCCAGTACGTGACGCCGGCGGTGCCGGTCCTGAGCCTCGTCGCCGCCGGCGACAGCTGGATCGAGGCCAATTACAAGGAGACCGAGCTCACCCACATGCACCCCGGCCAGCGGGCGGAGGTCACGGTCGACACCTACGCCGATGAGCCGCTCACCGGCGAGATCGCCTCGATCGGCGCGGGCACAGGCTCGGAATTCGCGCTCTTGCCGCCGCAGAACGCCACCGGCAACTGGGTGAAGGTTGTGCAAAGGGTGCCGGTCCGCATCGGCATCGACGCCGGCCAGGACCTGCCGACGCTGCGCGCGGGCATGAGCGCGCGGGTCTCGGTCGATACCGGCCATGCCCGCGGCCTGCCCGGTTTCGTCTCCGCCGCGCTCGCCGCGGTCGGGCTCGGGGCCGCCACCGCCGACACCGCCGGCACCGGCGCCAGCGCCGCGACCGGAGACCGCTGATGCCCTCGGCCGCGGCCGAGGCGGGCCCGGTCCCGAACAAGGCCCTGATCACCGTCTCGATCATGCTGGCGACGATCATGCAGGTGCTCGACACCACGATCGCCAATGTGGCGCTGCCGAGCATGCAGGGCTCGCTCGGCGCGGCGCAGGACCAGATCACCTGGGTGCTGACCTCCTATATCGTCGCCGCCGGGATCATGACGCCGGTCACCGGCTGGCTCGCCGACCGCATCGGCCTGCGCGAGCTCTTCATCGTCTCCACCGCCGGCTTCACCGTGGCCTCGATGGCCTGCGGCCTCGCCACCAGCCTCGAGGAGATGATCCTCTTCCGCGTGCTCCAGGGCGTCTTCGGCGCCGCCCTCGTGCCGCTCTCCCAGACCGTGCTCCTCGACATCAACACCCGCGAGGAGCACGGCCGCGCCATGGCGATCTGGGGCGCCGGCATCATGGTCGGCCCGATCATCGGCCCGACGCTGGGCGGCTGGCTGACCGAGACCTTCGGCTGGCGCTACGTCTTCTTCGTCAACCTGCCCGTGGGCATCCTGGCGCTCGCCGGGCTCATGGCCTTCCTGCCGGAATCGCCGCGCCGGGAGCGCAGCTTCGATGTCTTCGGCTTCGCGATGCTCTCGATCGCCATCGGCGCGCTGCAGCTGATGCTCGACCGCGGCGAGCAGGTCGACTGGTTCGCCTCGGCCGAGACCTGGATCTATCTCGGCCTCACCGTCTCCGGCCTCTGGGCCTTCGTGCTGCACGTCACCTCCGGCCGCGCGCATCCGTTCATGGAACCGGCGATGTTCCGCGACCCGAATTTCGTCACCGCGCTGGTGCTGATCTTCATGGTCGGGATGATCCTGCTCGCGGGGCTCGCGCTGCTGCCGCCGATGCTGCAGAACCTCTACGGCTATCCGGTGATCACCACCGGCTGGGTGCTCGCGCCGCGCGGGGTCGGGACCATGGTCTCGATGATCGTCGTCGGGCGGCTGGTCGGCCGGGTCGATGCCCGCATCCTGATCCTCGCGGGCCTCTCGCTCACCGCCTGTTCGCTCTGGCAGATGACCGGCTTCTCGCCGGCGATGGACCAGCGCCCGCTGGTCGTCTCGGGCGTGGTCCAGGGCCTCGGTCTCGGCCTGGTCTTCGTGCCGCTCTCCACGCTCGCCTTCGCCACCCTCGAGCCCCGGTTCCGCGCCGAGGCCGCCGCGCTCTTCAGCCTCGTGCGCAACATCGGCTCCTCGGTCGGCATCTCCATCGTGGCGACCCAGCTCGCGCATAACATGGCCGCGGCGCGGGGCGATCTCGTCTCCGGGCTGACGCCCTTCAACCAGAACCTCGACAGCCTGCTGGGCGGCTCGACCGACATCTTCGCGACGCTGGCCCAGCTCGAGGCCCAGCTCCGCGCCCAGGCGGCGATCGTCGCCTATATCGACGACTTCATGCTCATGTTCTACCTGACGCTCGCGGCGATCCCGCTGGTCTTCCTGCTGCGCAGGCCCGGCGCCCCCTCGGGCAACGGCGGAGCCGCGGCCGCGGCGATGGAATAGGGCGCCGAAGACCGCCGGACGACCATGGCCCGGTCCCGGCGGCCGGGCGCGAGGCTGCCGCGCCGTCCAACGCCTTTACTGCCCAGTGGCACCCGGCCCCGCCGCGGTGATAGGGTGCCGCGATGGCCGATCTCTTCGATCCCCGACCCGCCGACCGACCCGCCCCGCCCGCGCGCGAGGCGCCGCGGCCGCTCGCCGACCGCCTGCGTCCCCGGACGCTGGCGGAGGTGGTGGGGCAGGACCACGTGCTCGGCCCCGACGGCCCGCTCGGCGCCATGCTCGCCGACGGAAACCTCGGCTCGATCGTCTTCTGGGGCCCGCCCGGGGTGGGCAAGACCACCATCGCCCGGCTGCTCGCCGACGCCACCGATCTCGCCTTCGTCCAGATCAGCGCCATCTTCACCGGCGTCGCGGATCTCAAGAAGATCTTCGAGGCCGCCCGGCTCCGCCGCTCGAACGGCCGCGGCACCCTGCTCTTCGTCGACGAGATCCACCGCTTCAACAAGGCGCAGCAGGATGCCTTCCTGCCGCTGATGGAGGACGGCACCATCGTGCTGGTGGGCGCCACCACCGAGAATCCCTCCTTCGAGCTCAACGCGGCACTCCTGTCGCGCGCCCGCGTACTCACCCTGCACCGCCTCGACGATGCGGCCCTCGAGCGGCTGTCCGAACGCGCGGAGGCCGAGCTCGGCCATGCCCTGCCGCTCTCGCCCGAGGCCCGGGCGACGCTCGCCGGCATGGCCGACGGCGACGGCCGGGCGCTTCTCAACCTGATCGAGCAGATCGCGGGCGAGGGCGGGACGCTCGACGCCGCGGCGCTGGCGAGGCGCCTGACCCGGCGGGCGGCGCTCTTCGACAAGACCGGCGACGGCCATTACAACCTGATCTCGGCACTGCACAAATCCGTGCGCGGCTCCGACCCCGACGCCGCGCTCTACTGGCTGGCGCGCATGCTCCGGGGCGGCGAGGATCCGCGCTTCCTCGCGCGGCGAATCACCCGCATGGCGGTGGAGGACATCGGGCTCGCCGATCCCGCGGCGCTGCGGCTCTGCCTCGACGCCTGGCAGAGCTTCGAGCGGCTCGGCTCGCCCGAGGGCGAGCTGGCGCTGGCCGAGGCGGTGATCTACCTCGCGCTCGCCCCGAAATCGAATGCCGCCTACCGGGCCTTCGGGGCGGCGATGGCGGCGGCCGAGAAGACCGGCTCGCTCGATCCGCCCAAGCATATCCTGAATGCCCCGACTCGCCTGATGAAGGAGGAAGGCTACGGCCGGGGCTACCGCTACGACCACGATGTCGAATCGGGCTTCTCCGGCCAGGATTATTTTCCGCCCGGCATGGCCCGGCCGCGATTCTACGAGCCCACCGACCGCGGTTCCGAGCGGGATCTGCGAAAAAGGGCTTTGTACCTCGAAGAAGAGCGCGCTAGGCTGTCTCAATCGGGTTCCGAGTAGCTGCCAGGCAAGACGGCAGGGACCCGCCGCGACAAGAGGGAGGTCGCCGGTCATCGCCACGGTTCGGCAGACGCGCAAGGACGAGTTCATCCAGCTCGTCTATGTGAGCACGGCGGCGGAAACGCTGCGCCCCGCCGACCTCGACACGATCGCCGAGGTTTCGCGCCGCAGAAACGAGCAGGCCGGGCTGACCGGCTTCCTGCTGCACCAGGGCCCGCGCTTCTACGGCGTCCTCGAAGGGCCGACCCGCGCGCTCTTCGCCCGGATGGAGGCGATCGTGACCGATCCGCGCCATCGCCGCGTCGTGGTGCTGCGCGAGGACACGATCACCGAGCGCCGGTTCCGCAACTGGAGCTTCGGCATCCTTCCGGCGGTGCCGATACGGCCGGCCCAGGGCGCCACGGTCGAGTTCATCAGCGATTTCGCGCGGCGCATGTGACCGGGGGTAATCGTATTTCGATTTTGTGCATCGGCAACATTGACTCCTGCTACTTTTTGGGGTGAGTGAACACCAACTTCTATTTTCTGCGGATCGGGTATGCCAAACGGGTCAGGCGCCATATCGCTGGTCGAGTTCTCCTATGCATCGGAGGCGACGTCGGAGCTTCCGCCGTCCGCGCTCCTGCGGCTGGAGGCCCAGGCGCGGCGATTCAATCTCGAACACGGGCTGACCGGGGAGCTGCGCTTCGACGGCCGCAGCTTCACCCAGGTCCTGGAGGGCTGCTGGTCGGCGATCATGCCGCTCTCGGCGCGAATCCTCACCGACCGCCGGCACGGCTCGATCTCGATCACCGCCTTCCGCCCGATCCCCGCGCGGCGGTTCACGACCTGGAGCTCCGCCGGCTTCGGGGTCGGCGAGGTCGCGGCGCTGCGCTCGGCCAGCGCGGCCGGCAATCTCCGCTTCCTGCCGCTGGTGCCGCGCCTGCCGCTCGAGGGCGACACCGAGAACGGCCGCGAGACGGCCCGAGCCACCACCTGAAGGCGAACCTCCCGGCCGCCGCCTTGACATTCCCGGCCCGGACGGGCCTTTGAGCGGCATTCGTTCCCGACAGGATGCCGAGATGCCTCCGCTTCTGCAGATCGCCCTGGGCGGCGCCATCGGCGCGATGCTGCGCTATCTGGTCTCGGCGCAGATCGCCCGCAGGACGGGGATCGAATATCCTTGGGGAACCCTGAGCGTTAACGTCCTGGGATCCTTCGTCATGGGCCTCGCGGCGGCCGTGCTGCTGCGCCGGATGGATTCCGAGCTGCAGCATCTCGCGCCCTTCGTGATGACCGGCATGCTCGGCGGCTTCACGACCTTCTCCGCCTTCTCGCTCGAGGTCTTCCTGCTCGTCGAGCGCGGCCGGCCGGGGCTGGCGCTGTTCTATGCGGGAAGCTCGGTGGTGCTCGGCCTCGCCGCCTTCGCGCTCGGGCTCTGGTCGCTCCGGGCCTGGAGCACGGGATGAGCGGCCCGGAACAGGTGAGGATCACACCCGAGGAGGCGGATGTCCGGCTCGACCGCTGGCTGCGCCGGCGCCATCCCCATGTGCCGCAGGGGCTGGTCGAGCGCCTGTGCCGCAAGGGCGAGATCCGCGTGGACGGCGGCCGGGTCCGCCCGGCGACCCGGCTTGAGGCGGGCCAGACCGTGCGCCTGCCCCCGATCCCCGAGCCGCGCGACACCCCGGCCGCCGCTGCGCCGCAGCCGGCGGTCTCCGAGGCCGATGCCGCGATGATCCGCGCCTGCGTGATCTGGCGCGACGAGGACGTGCTGGCGCTGAACAAGCCGCCGGGGCTCGCGGTCCAGGGCGGCTCCGGCCAGCGCCGGCACGTGGACGGGCTGGCCGAGGCGCTGCGCTTCGGCGCCGAGGAAAAGCCGCGGCTGGTGCACCGGCTCGACCGCGATACCTCGGGCGTGCTCCTGATGGCGCGCAGCGCGCGCGCGGCCGCCGGGCTGACGCGCGCCTTCCGCGACCGCACCGCGCGCAAGACCTATTGGGCGGTGGTCGCGGGCCTGCCCTCGCCGCGGGCCGGGACCATCCGCTACGGGCTGGTCAAGGCGCCGGGCCACGGAACCGGCGGCGAGGGCGAGAAGATGCTCTGCATCGCCCCCGCAGACATCGCCCGCACCGAAGGCGCCAAGCGCGCGACGACCGACTACCGGGTGATCGAGGCGGCGGCCCAGCGCGCTTCCTGGGTCGCGCTGCGCCCGGTGACGGGGCGCACGCACCAGCTGCGCGCGCATATGGCCGCCATCGGGCATCCGGTGGTCGGCGACGGCAAATACGGCACCAATGCCCAGGAGAACACCGGCACGGGCTGGGGCGCCCAGCTCGGCGGCGGCGTCAGCCGCAAGCTGCACCTGCATGCGCGGTCGCTCGACCTGATCCATCCCCGGACGGGGGCGCTGCTGTCGCTCACCGCCCCCTTGCCCGAGCATATGGCGCGGACCTGGGCGCTCTTCGGCTGGCTGCCCGAGGATGCGCCCGCCGACCCCTTCGGGGAGGCGGCATGAGCGGGCCGATGCGCCTCGTCGTCTTCGACATGGACGGGACGCTGATCGACAGCCAGCACCTGATCGTGGCGGCGATGGAACGGGCCTTCGCCGCGGTCGGGCAGCCGGCGCCGGAGCGCGAGCGCATCCTTTCGGTGGTGGGGCTCTCGCTGCCCGAGGCGATGGGCGCGCTCGCGCCGCATCTCGCGCCGGGGGACGTCTTCGCCCTGGCCGAGCAATACCGCATGGGCTTCGTGGCGCAGCGGGCGGCCGGTGGTGCCGCGGCCCATGCGCCGCTCTATCCGGGGGCGCGGGCAGCGCTCGACCGGCTGGCCGCGGAGCCCGCGACGCTGATGGGGGTAGCGACCGGCAAGGCGCGGCGGGGGCTCGAGCACAGCTTCGACGCCCATGGGATCGGCGGCTATTTCGCGACCGCCCAGACCTCGGACGGCCATCCCTCCAAGCCGCATCCCTCGATGCTCCTGCGCGCGCTTCAGGAAACCGGCTGCGCGGCGCGCCATGCGGTGATGATCGGCGATACCGAATTCGACATCGCCATGGGGCGCGCCGCCGGCTTCGCGACCGTCGCCGTCGCCTGGGGCTATCATCCGCGCGCGCGGTTGGTGGCCGCCGGCGCCGATGTGGTGGTCGAGCGCTTCGACGACCTCGACGGGGCGCTGGACGGCCTGCGGAGCGCGGCGCGATGAGCGGCATGCCCAGGCGCCGCTTCTGGTCGCGGGCCTCCGTGCGCGCGGGTCCCGAGGGCCACGGCGTCCGGCTCGACGCGCGCCCGCTCAACACGCCCGCCGGCGCGCCGCTGGTCCTGCCGACCGCGGCGCTGGCCCAGGCGATCGCCGACGAATGGAATGCGCTCGAAGGCGAGATCGACCCCGACCGCCTGCCGCTGACGCGCTTCGCGAATTCCGCCATCGACCGGGTGGTGCCCGCCCGCGACGCGGTGATCGAGGCGATCGCCGCCTTTGGCGCCAGCGACCTGCTCTGCTACCGCGCCGATGCGCCCGCCGAGCTCCGGGCGCGGCAGGCTGCGGCCTGGGATCCCTGGCTCACCTGGTGCGCGCGCGACCTCGGGGCGCCGCTGATCGCGGTGTTCGGCCTCATGCCGCATCCCCAGCCGGATGCCAGCCTTGCGGCCCTGCGCGAATCGGTCGCGGCGATGGATGCCTTCGAACTGGCCGCGCTGCACGAGATGGTTGTGCTGTCCGGCTCGCTCGTGCTCGCATTGGCGGTAGCGCGGGGCGCTCTCGCGCCAGAGCAGGCCTGGCAATTGTCGCGCCTCGACGAGATCTGGCAGGCGGAGCATTGGGGCCTCGACGCCGAGGCGGAAGCGGCCGCGACAAGAAAGCAAACGGATTTCCATCTCGCCGCAATGATGATGCGCAACCTGTCGGGTTCGCGCAATTTGTGAGCGGAGGTTCGCAGGTCTCGGCCGTTAACCTTGATGTTCCTTAACGTACTGCTAAAACAAGACATAGCATGAATATTGGATCTGACGCATCCGGCGGCGGTCGGACGGCGCACGAATTGTGCGCCGAAGCCGGACTGTGCGCCGCAACCACAACGGGGAGAAGTTCCATGAAACATCCGATCTGGATCGCCGCCACCATCGCCGGCGGTCTCGCCGCCGGCGCCGCCTCGGCCCAGACGCTCGATGCGGTCAAGACGAACGACGTGCTGAAATGCGGCGTCAACACCGGGCTCGCCGGTTTCGCCGGCCCGGATCCGAACGGCCGCTGGGTCGGCTTCGACGTGGCCTTCTGCCGGGCGATGGCCGCGGCGGTGCTCGGGGACCAGGACAAGGTGCAGTTCGTGCCCCTGACCGGCGAGACGCGCTTCACCGCGCTGGCCTCGGGCGAGGTCGACTACCTGTCGCGCAACACCACCTGGACCCTGACCCGCGACGTCGATCTCGGCTTCACCTTCATCGGCGTGAACTATTACGACGGCCAGGGCTTCATCGTTCCGGCCGAGCTCGGCGTGACCTCCGCAACCGAACTCGACGGCGCCACGGTCTGCATCCAGACCGGCACCACGACCGAGCTCAACCTCGCCGACTTCTTCGCCGCCAACGGCATCTCCTACGATCCGGTGCCGATCCAGACCAATTCCGAGGCGCTGCAGCAATACCAGGCCGGCGCCTGCGACGCCTATACCACCGACGCCTCGGGGCTCGCCGCCTCGCGCGCGACCTTCGAGAACCCCGACGATCACGTGATCCTGCCGGAGATCATCTCCAAGGAGCCGCTCGGGCCGCTGGTGCGCGAGGGCGACGACCAATGGGCCGACATCGGCCGCTGGGTGCTCAACGCGCTGATCGCGGCCGAGGAATACGGCATCACCGCCGAGAACGCCGCCGAGATGGCCGCGAGCTCCCAGAACCCCGAGATCCGCCGCCTGCTCGGCTCCGAGAGCAATCTCGGCGAGATCCTCGGCCTCGAGGCCGACTGGGCGGTCAAGGCGATCCAGGCCCAGGGCAATTACGGCGAGATCTTCGCCGCGAACATCGGCGAGGGCACCCCGATCAACCTTGCGCGCGGCCTGAACGCGCAATGGACCGACGGCGGCCTGATGTATTCGCCGCCGTTCCGCTGACCGGCGCCCGGGCGTGCGCTCCGGCGCGCGCCCGACCGGATCCGGGCGATGACGATCGGCGCTCCCACCGGCCGTGACCGCTCGCCGCCCCGCGGCGGCCCGCTTCGCGAGGAGTCGCGATGACCAGCATCGACACGCATCAGGAGCCCTTCCGGCTCGGAATGCTGCTCAACGACACGCGCTACCGCTCGCTGACGATCCAGGTCTTCGCGCTGGCGGCCTTCATCCTCGCCACCGCCTGGCTGGTGAGCAACACGGTCCAGAACCTCTCCGCGCTCGGCAAGGACTTCAGCTTCACCTTCCTCGGCTCCCGCGCCGGCTACGACATCAGCCAGACGCTGGTTCCCTATACCAACAACAGCACCCATGGCCGGGCGGCGCTCGTGGGGATCCTCAACACCATCCTGATCGCCATCCTCGGCTGCGCCCTCGCCACCGTTCTCGGCGTGCTCATCGGCGTGCTGCGGCTCTCGGGGAACTGGATCGTCGCCCGGATCGCGGCGGTCTATGTGGAGGGCTTCCGCAACGTCCCGGTGCTGCTCTGGATCATCGCCATCATGGCGATCATCACCGAAAGCGCCCCGGCCCCGAGCGCCTTCCGCGGCGAGGAGGCCAGCGCCAGCATGCTCTTCGGCGCCTTCGCCGTCACCAACCGCGGGCTCTACATGCCCTGGCCGGTGCTCGGGCCGGGCTGGCAACTGGTGGTCCTGACCTTCCTCGCCTCGCTCGCCGCCATCGTCTTCCTCCGCCGCCAAGCGCGGCGACGCCAGGAGGAGACGGGAGAGATCCTGCCGATCTTCTGGCTCGGCACCGGCCTCTTCTTCGTGCCGGTCCTGCTGGTCGACGCGCTGCTCGGCGGGCCGATCACCCTCGACTATCCGGTGCTCGAGCGCTTCAACTTCGCGGGCGGCGGCTTCGTCGACAAGGCGCTGCTCGCGCTCTGGCTGGCGCTCTCGCTCTATACCGGCTCCTATATCGCCGAGATCGTGCGCGCCGGCATCCTCGCGGTGCCGCGCGGCCAGACCGAGGCGGCGAGCGCGCTGGGGCTCCGGCCGCGGCGGGTGATGAGCCTCGTCATCCTGCCCCAGGCGCTCCGGGTCATCGTGCCGCCGCTGATCTCGCAATACCTCAACCTCACCAAGAACTCCTCGCTCGCCATCGCCGTCGGCTACATGGACGTGCGCGCCACGCTGGGCGGCATCACCATGAACCAGACCGGGCGCGAGCTCGAATGCATGCTGCTGCTCATGGGCTTCTACCTGCTCGTCAGCCTCGGGATCTCCTCGGTGATGAACTGGTACAACGCCTCCGTGGCGCTGAAGGAGCGCTGAGATGGCGGGGGCCGGGTCCTTCCGCCGGGAGATGCTCGAGGCGCAGGCGCCGCCGGCCGCGCGCACCGGCCGGCTGCGCTGGCTGCAGGAGAACCTCTTCTCGAGCTGGCAGAACGCGCTCCTTACCCTGCTGTCGCTCGCGGCGATCCTCTGGCTGGTCGCCCATGTCTGGCCCTGGTTCGCGCATTCGGTCTGGGACGCCGGCTCGCTCACCGAATGCCGCGCGATCATCCGCGAGACCTGGGGCGAGGGCGCGAGCGGCGCCTGCTTCGCGGTGATCCGCGAGCGCTGGCAGCAGTTCCTCTTCGGCTTCTACCCGCGCGAGCTCTACTGGCGCCCGACGCTCGCCTTCGTGCTGATGTTCGCGGCGCTGGCGCCGATCCTCTTCGCCGAGCTGCCCCGCCGGCTCCGCTGGTTTGCGGTCGCCTTCCCCGGCATCGCCTACTGGCTGCTCTGGGGCGGCCCGGCCTCGGTGCCGCTGGCGGTTTATGCCGGCTTCGCCATCGCCTTCCTGGTGCACCGGGCCGTCGCCGCCCGGGCCTCGGAGCTCGTCGCCCTGATCCTGGCGGCCGCCGCCATGATCCTCTGGTGGCTGCATCTCGCCGGCCCGGTGGCGCGCGCCCTGCCGATCCTGCCGCTCCAGCCGGTCGGCTCGAGCCGCTTCGGCGGCTTCACCCTCTCGCTGGTGATCGGCGTGACCGGCATCGCCTTCTCCCTGCCGCTCGGCATCCTGCTCGCGCTCGGCCGCCGCTCGCAGATGTTCTTCGTCACCACCCTGTGCGTCGGCTTCATCGAGTTCATCCGCGGCGTGCCGCTGATCACCCTGCTGCTGGTGGCCTCGTTCCTGCTCAACATCTTCCTGCCGCCCGGCACCAATTTCGACATCATCCTGCGCGTGATCATCATGGTGACGCTCTTCGCTTCGGCCTACATGGCCGAGGTGATCCGCGGCGGGCTGGCGGCCCTGCCGCGCGGCCAATACGAGGCCGCGGACGCGCTCGGCCTCGATTACTGGAAGTCGACGCGGCTGATCATCATGCCGCAGGCGCTCAAGATCTCGATCCCCGGCATCGTCAATACCTTCATCAGCCTCTTCAAGGACACGACGCTGGTGGCGATCATCGGACTTCTCGACCCGATCGGCCTGACCACCGCGATCCGCGCCGACACCAACTGGAACGGCATCGTCTGGGAGCTCTACGGCTTCGTTGCGTTGCTGTTCTTTCTGTGCTGCTACGGGATGTCGCAGTATTCCCAATACCTCGAGCGCAAGCTCCGGACCGGCCAGCGCTAGGAGATCCGCCCATGAGCGAGACCGTCATCGACCAGCCGATCGACCGCAGCGGGATGAAGGTGTCCGACGAGGTCGCCATCGAGATCGTCGGCATGAACAAGTGGTTCGGCGAGTTCCACGTGCTGCGCGACATCGACCTGACCGTCTACAAGGGCGAGCGCATCGTGGTCTGCGGCCCCTCGGGCTCGGGCAAGTCCACCCTGATCCGCTGCATCAACCGGCTGGAGGAGCACCAGAAGGGCAGGATCGCCGTCGACGGCGTCGAACTGACTTCGGATCTGAAGAACATCGACAAGATCCGCTCCGAAGTCGGCATGGTGTTCCAGCATTTCAACCTCTTCCCGCATCTGACGATCCTGGAGAACTGCACGCTGGCGCCGATCTGGGTGCGCAAGACCCCGAAGAAGGAAGCCGAGGCCGACGCGATGCAGTTCCTGACCAAGGTCCGGATCCCCGAGCAGGCGGACAAGTATCCCGGTCAGCTCTCGGGCGGCCAGCAGCAGCGCGTGGCGATCGCCCGCGCGCTCTGCATGCGCCCCAAGATCATGCTCTTCGACGAGCCGACCTCCGCCCTCGACCCCGAGATGATCAAGGAGGTGCTCGACACCATGATCGAGCTCGCCGAGGAGGGCATGACGATGATCTGCGTCACCCACGAGATGGGCTTCGCCCAGGCGGTGGCCAATCGGGTGATCTTCATGGACCAGGGCCAGATCGTCGAGCAGAACGAGCCCAAGGCCTTCTTCAACAATCCCCAGTCGGAGCGCACCAAGCTCTTCCTGAGCCAGATCCTCGGGCATTGATGCGACAGCCGCGCGCGGATGTGTCACCTGCCAGATCCGCGAAGGGGAGGTGACGGCCCCGCGGGCATGGGCGCGGGACCGAAACCACCATCCGGATCCAGTATGCGGTCAGCCCCCCGCAGGCCATCCGGCGGGCGTCATCGGGCGCGTTAACACTTTTTCCCTTTTGAATCAGCATGTTGAAATCTGTCCCCATGGGGACGGCGCCGCGGCGTCATTCGAGCGTCCGCGGCACCACGAAATCATGCAGCCGCCCGCTGCCCAGGACGACCTCGCTCCAGGTCGCCGCATCGAAATCGATGACCGCCGTCGCGCCGGTCGGGAACTTCTCGAAGGCCGCATCCTCGGGCGCGGCTTCCAGAATGAGCCGCGCGAAGCTCCCGATGCCGGGCTGATGCCCCAGGACCAGCAGCCGTGCCACGTCCGGCGCCTGCTGCACGGCGGCGAGGATGGCCGCCGTATCGGCCTGATAGAGCTCCGTCACATAGGTCGTCGGCGTGCCCCCGATCTTCTCGACGACCCGCGACCAGGTCTCCTGCGCGCGCCGGGCGTTCGAGACCAGGGCGTGGTCGGGCGCATAGCCCTTCGACTTCAGCCACCGGGCGATCAGCCCGGCGCCGCGCCGGCCGCGCCGGTTGAGCGGCCTGTCGAGGTCGCGCTGCTCCGGGTCGGACCAGCTCGACTTGGCATGGCGCATCAGGATGAGGCGTCGCATCCTCAATGACTGCCATGAAAGGCGTGCATGTGGAAGGCCGATTGTGCCTCGACCCGCCGGCCGGCACCGACCGGACAGGCCCGGCGCACCGCGCAGCCGCGGCCCAGGCAATCCGCTCCCGCAGCGGTGTCCAGGAAGCCGTGGCAGGCCCGGAGATCGTAGCCGGCCTGCCCCAGCGCCCCGACGGGGCAGGCGTCGAGACAGAAACGCGGGCAGGCGTCGCAGGGCCGCGGGCCGGGTCGCGGCAACTCGAAGCGCTGCGCGAAGGCCAGCGCGCCGCGGAACGAGACCATGAGCCCGGCGGTCTCGTGCACCAGGAGCCCCACGGGCGAGCTCCAGGCATGCCCGCTGCGGATCGCCCAGCGCAGGAAGGGCCGATACGGCGGCCCGCCGAACGGGAAGAACGCCTCCGCGCCGAGGCGGTCGGCGAGCCCGCCGATCACCCGCGCCGACCAACGGTCGAGCGGATCCGCGCCACTGTCGCGATATTCCGCGCCGGCACGGAACGCCGCCCAGAACCCGGGCTCCTCCGGCCCGAGCAGCACGAGCGTCCCGCATTCCGCCGGCAGGCCGTCGTCGGGTGCGGGGTGGAAGGCCCCGAGCACGGCCAGCGCCTCGCCGCGGGCGGCGCGGGCCACCTCCTCCAGGCGCCCCGGCCGCGAAGCCATGGCTATGCCGCCCGGATCAGCGTGCCGGCTCCATGGGCGGTGAAGAGCTCGAGCAGGACCGCATGCGGCGCGCGCCCGTCGAGGATGACCACCGCGCGCACCCCGCCCTCGATCGCCTCGAGCGCGGTCTGGGTCTTGGGGATCATCCCGCCCGAGATCACGCCCGAGGCGGTGAGATCGCGCACCGCCGCGGCGTTGAGCTCGGTCAGCACGGTGCCGGAGGCGTCCTTGACCCCCGCGACATCGGTCAGGAGCAGCAGCCGGTCGGCCTTCATCGCCGCGGCCACAGCGCCCGCCGCAGTGTCGCCGTTGACGTTGAAGGTTTCGCCGTGCCGGCCCATGCCCACGGGCGCGACCACCGGGATGAAGTCCGAGCCGAGGAAGTTCTTCAGGATCTCGGGATGCATCTCGACCGGCTTGCCGACGAAGCCGAGATCGACCGCCACCTCCTCGCCGTCGCGCAGGGTCGTCCGGATGTCCTTCTCGCAGATCATCAGGTTCGCGTCCTTGCCGGAAAGGCCGATCGCCTTGCCGCCCTGGGCGTTGATCGCCTGCACGATGCGCTTGTTGATCCGGCCCGAGAGCACCATCTCCACGACCTCGACGGTCGCCGCGTCGCTGACGCGCTTGCCGTCGACGAATTCCGAGGGAATGGCCAGCCGCTGGAGCATCTCGTTGATCATCGGGCCGCCGCCGTGCACGACCACCGGATTCACGTTGCATTGCTTCATCAGCACGACGTCGCGGGCGAAGTCGGCCATCTCCTTCTCGTCGCCCATGGCATGGCCGCCGAACTTGATGACGATCGTCGCGCCGTCGTAGCGCTGGAGATAGGGCAGCGCCTCGGAGAGCGTGCGGGCGGTCGCGATCCAGTCGCGGGTCATGGCGGCGGATCTCTCCATCTCTCGTCCCCTTGCTCTCGCTCGGCGGCAGGGGATACTCTGCAGGGCGACCCGACACAAGGAGGCCGTCTTGGCCCGTGCGCGCAGCAGCCTGATCCTCGCGGCCTTCGCCACCCTGCTTCTCGGCTGCCAGCCGGCCCAGGATCCCGCGACCTCGCGCGGCGCGAGCGGGGCGGATTGCATCGCGCTCTTCCAGCAATACGACATCCTCGACCGCTTCATGCCGACCCCGCGCCGGGAGCGGTGGTCGGTCCCGCCGGAGCTGATGCGGCAGGCGGAATGGCTGCGCAACGGCGGTTGCATCACCCTGAGCGCCGATCTCGCCGGGATGGAGGATCTGCCCGTCGTGCCGGTTTCCGACAGCGGCGGGACGATCCCGCCGACCACGATCCACGCGGGCGTGGTCACGACCTCGGAGGACGATGCGCGCGCGATCCGTCATTTCGAGGCGCGCGGGCTGCGTGCCTTCAGCATCGGCAAGGCGGGGCTGGGCCGGCGGGTCTATGTCGGCCCGCTCGGGACGGCCGGCGCGCTCGAGGGGGCGCGAAAGGCGGCGCTCGAAGCGGGGTTCGCCTATCCCTATCCGATCGGCGAATGAGCATGCGCGGGAGGGCCGCCCTGGGTCCGGGCATCCGTGCGGTCCTGCTGGCGGGGCTCGCGCTCGCGGCGGGCTGCGCCGGAGTGCCGAGGGAGCGCGATCCGGCGGTCTGCACCGATCTCTTCGAGCAGTACAACCGTCTGGAGCGGCAGGGTCAGGTGACGCGATTCAACGCGCCGAGCGACACGTATATCCTCGCGCCGCGCCTGGAGCGCCAGAACGTGCTGCTGATCCAGGGCGGCTGCCTCACGCGCACCAGTGATCTCGACGGCATGGAGGCGCTGGGCCGCAAGCTGGTGCCCTTCGAGATCGCGCGCGGCGGCGCCGCCATCCGTCCGGTCCCGGTGCAGGTCGGGGTGGTGACCGGCTTCACCGACGAGATGCGGACCACGGTGTTCTTCCGCGGGCTGGGCTACAATTCGCGCGGGGTCGGACTGGAGGGGCTCGGCCGGCGCATCCTGATCGGCCCCTTCGACGACGAGGCGGCACTGGAACAGGCGATCTCGGTCGCGCGCGAGGCGGGCTTCATCAGCCCCTTCGCGGCGGTCAACCTCAGGTTCTGAGGCAGGTTTCGGACCGTCGTTTTCATGTCCCCATGGGGACGTTTCGTAACTATCTGTTTTGTTTGAATTTATTCGTAAACGCTTCATGAAGGCCACACTACACGACTCTCGGGTTTTTGGGCGCTCTTGAAGGAATTCGGTGCCACTC
>NZ_DAIUBO010000077.1:0-16501 GCF_036846665.1 Amaricoccus sp.
TCGCCGAGGACGTGGACGGCGAGGCGCTCGCGACCCTCGTGGTCAACAAGCTGCGCGGCGGCCTCAAGATCGCCGCCGTCAAGGCGCCGGGCTTCGGTGACCGCCGCAAGGCCATGCTGCAGGACATCGCCGTCCTGACCGGCGGCCAGGTGATCTCCGAGGATCTGGGCATGAAGCTCGAGAACGTCGGCATCGACATGCTCGGCAAGGCCCGCAAGATCACCATCACCAAGGACGAGACCACCATCGTCGAGGGTCATGGCGAGAAGGCCGAGATCGAGGCGCGCGTCGCCCAGATCCGCCAGCAGATCGAGGAGACCACCTCGGACTACGACAAGGAGAAGCTGCAGGAGCGCCTGGCCAAGCTCGCCGGCGGCGTCGCGGTCATCCGCGTCGGCGGTGCCTCTGAGGTCGAGGTGAAGGAGCGCAAGGACCGCGTCGACGACGCGCTCAACGCGACCCGCGCCGCGGTCCAGGAAGGCGTCGTGGTCGGCGGCGGCGTGGCACTGGTGCGCGCCTCCCGCAAGCTCCAGGACATGACCGGGGCGAATTCCGACCAGACCGCGGGCATCGCGATCGTCCGCAAGGCGCTCCAGGCGCCGCTGCGCCAGATCGCCGAGAACGCCGGCGTCGATGGCTCGGTCGTGGCCGGCAAGGTCATGGAATCGACCGACGAGACCTTCGGCTTCAACGCCCAGACCGAATCCTATGGCGACATGTTCAAGTTCGGCGTGATCGACCCGGCCAAGGTCGTGCGCACCGCGCTGCAGGACGCCGCCTCGGTCTCCGGCCTGCTGATCACCACCGAGGCCATGATCGCCGACAAGCCCGAGCCGAAGGGCCAGGGCGGCATGCCCGGCGGCGGCATGGGCGGCATGGGCGGCATGGACGGCATGATGTGATCCAGCCGCAGGGCTGAGCAATCCGGAGGGGGCCTCGTGCGAGGCCCCCTTTTCTTCTGCCGGGCCGGTCGCGGCGACGATGCGGGCGGAGCGCCTGCACCCGCCGCGCCCGGCGCCTTGACAGGCCCGCGGCCCGGGCGCAGAGCGGGCCCGTTGGCAGGCATCCGGGGGAACGCCATGGCCGAGAGCAGGAACGACCCGCAAGGGGCGCCGGAGCCGCGGCGGCGGAGCGCGGCGGGCACCGCCTCGGCCGGGAGCGGCAGGCCTTGAGCCCGGGTCCCGACTGGTCGTCGGCGCAATATCTCCGCTTCGAGGACGAGCGAAGCCGGCCCGCCCGCGACCTGATCGCCCGCATCCCCGCGTCCCGGGCCGCCCGCGCCGTCGATCTCGGCTGCGGCCCGGGCAATTCGACCGAACTGCTGCGCGACCGCTTCCCCGATGCCGACATGCTCGGGATCGACAATTCTCCCGACATGCTGGCCGCCGCCCGCCGCCGCCTGCCGGACGCGCGCTTCGAGGCGGCCGACATCGCCCGCTGGGCCGATCCGGGGCCCTTCGACGTGATCCTCGCCAATGCCGCGCTGCAATGGGTGCCGGGCCACGACCGGCTGCTGCCCGCGCTCCTGGCGCGGCTGGCGCCCGGCGGCAGCCTCGCGGTGCAGATGCCCGACAACCTCGACGAGCCCTCGCACCGGCTGATGCGCGAGGTGGCGGCGGCGGGGCCCTGGAGCGCCGCGCTGTCCGGCGCCGCCGCCGCGCGCGTGCCGCGGCAGGCGCCGGGCTGGTACTGGCACTTGCTGCGGGAGGCGGGGGCGGCCTCGGTCGATCTCTGGCGCACCACCTATTTCCACCCGCTCGACGGCGTCGATGCGATCGTGGAATGGCTGAAATCCACCGGCCTGCGCCCCTTCCTCGCGCCGCTCGACGCAGGCCGGGCCGCGGCTTTCCTCGACCGCTACCGCGCCGCGCTGGCGGAGGCCTATCCCGCGGCGGCGGACGGCAAGGTGCTCCTCGCCTTCCCGCGGCTCTTCTTCGTCGCGACGCGCTGAGGCGGCGCCTCCGCGGCATGTCCTTGACGCGCCGGATCGCAGCCGCCTAGGCTCCGACGGGGCCGGGCGGAACGCCGGCCGTATCTCCCGGGGAGAGAGACCAGATGAGCAAGCGCGACGACCTGATCGCCCTCTATGCCGCGGATCTGCGCGACAAATGCGGCGTGAACCCGGACATGGACCTGCTGACCAAGGTGACCATCGGCTGCGGCCCGGCGATCTACAACGCGGATTCCTCGACCGTCGCTGGCACCAGCGAGAGCGAGATCGAGACGGTGAAGAACAACTTCCTGATCAAGAAGCTGGGCCTCGCCGACGGCCCCGCGCTGACCGCAGGGATCGACGCCGTGCTCGAAACCTACGGCCGCGCGAACCGCAACAAGTACCGCGCCGTGGTCTATTACCTGCTGACCAGGCATTTCGGCCGGGAGAGCGTCTACGCCTGAGCGCGGCGGCCGGCCTCAGCGCACCATCGCCTCCAGCGGATCGTGGACCGTCGGCCCATCCGGGCCGAAGGCGATGCGCGCGAGGCAGTCCGGCTTGAAGCGCAGCCGCGCCATGGCGCCGGCATCGACCCAGGCCAGGCGGTTCACCACGCCCGCCGGATCGGCGAGCCTCGCCCCCGCCGCCGCCCCGCCCAGGCGCGCGCGATAGAGCAGCTCCACCTGGTGGAAGCCGCTCGCGGGGTCGTGGAATTCCGACACCGCCAGCAGCCGCCCGGGCAGGACCGCGAGTCCGGTCTCCTCGAGCACCTCGCGCCGCAGGTTGTGCTCGAGGCTCGTCCCGGCCTCGACGCCGCCGCCGGGCGTGCACCAGAGGTCGCTCTGCTCGCCGGGATAGGCATTGACCAGGAGCAGCCGCCCGGCGTCCAGGACCACCGCCCGGACCGCGAGGCGCACCCCGCTCATGGCCGGCGTGGCGCGATCCGGGTGACATGCCCCATCTTGCGCCCCGGCCGCGCCGCGCCCTTGCCGTAGAGATGCACCGCCGCCCCGGTCTCGCCGGGGGCCGACGCCACCGCCTCGCCGATCAGGTTCACCATCACCGCATCCGAATGCCGCCGCCCGTCGCCGAGCGGCCAGCCGCAGATCGCGCGCACATGCTGCTCGAACTGGTCGGTGAGGCAGGCGTCCTGGGTCCAGTGCCCGGAATTATGCACCCGCGGCGCGATCTCGTTGACCACGAGGCCGGTTTCGGTCGCGAAGATCTCCACGCCGATCACACCCACGTAGTCGAGGGCGTTGAGGATGCGTCCGGCGATCAGCACCGCGTCCTGCGCCAGCGCCGGCGCGATCGCCGCCGGCACCGAGGTCGAGTGCAGGATGCCGTCGCGGTGCAGGTTCTCGCCCGGATCGAAGGCCACCACCGCGCCGTCGAGCCCGCGCGCCCCGATCACCGAGACCTCGCGCTCGAAGGATACGAAACCCTCGAGCACCGAGGGCGCCGCCCCGACCGCCGCCCAGGCCTCCGGCGCGGATGGGCCGGAGGCCTCGATGCGGACCTGGCCCTTGCCGTCATAGCCGAACCGGCGCGTCTTGAGGATCGCCGGCACCCCCAGCGCCGCAAAGCCCGCCGCCAGATCCTCCGGCCCGTCCACGGGGCGATAGGGCGCCACCGACAGGCCCAGCCCGCGCAGGAACTCCTTTTCCGCCAGCCGGTCCTGCGCCACCTCCAGCGCCCGCCGCCCCGGCCGCACCGGCACGCGCGCCGCCACGGCATCGACCGCCGCCAGCGGCACGTTCTCGAATTCGTAGGTCGCCACGTCGACGGATGCCGCGAAGGCCTCGAGCGCGGCGCGGTCGTCGTATTCCGCCCGCGTCACCCGCTCGACCACCTGCCCGGCGCAGGGCTCCGCCGCCGGCTCGAAGACATGGGCGCGCATCCCCAGCCGCGCCGCCGCCAGCGCCAGCATCCGGCCGAGCTGCCCGCCGCCGAGAATGCCGATCCGGGCTCCCTCGGGCAGCGGCTCAGGAGGCATCGGGGATCTCGGCCACGGCTTCGGTCTGCGCCGCCCGCCAGGCCTCGAGCCGCCCGGCCAGCGCGGCATCGCCGACCGCCAGCATCGCGGCGGCGAAGAGCGCGGCATTGGCCGCGCCCGCCGGCCCGATGGCGAAGGTCGCCACCGGCACGCCGCGGGGCATCTGCACGATGGAAAGGAGCGAATCGAGCCCCGAGAGCGCGGCGCTCTGCACCGGAACCCCGAGCACCGGCAGCCGGGTCTTGGCCGCCAGCATGCCCGGCAGATGCGCCGCCCCGCCCGCGCCGGCGATGATCGCGGCGAGCCCGCGCCCGGCGGCCTCCTCGGCATAGACGAACATCCGGTCGGGCGTGCGATGCGCCGAGACGATGTGCGCCTCGAACGGCAGATCCAGCGCCTCGAGCACCTCGGCGGCGGCGCGCATGGTCGCCCAGTCGGACTGGCTTCCCATGACGATGCCGATCCGCGGGCCGGTCGGGGAGAGGTTCATGGGCAGGCTCCGGAATGGCGAGGCGCGCGACTATAGCCGCGGGTGCCCGGCGTGCAAGCCGTGCGCGCCGGGTCGCTCAGGCGATGATGTCCGGCTCGATCTCGTCGGTGAGCCTGGTCATCTGGTCCTTGAGCATCAGCTTGCGCTTCTTCAGCCGCCGGAGCGTCAGCTGGTCCACCTTGCCATCCTTGTGCAGCGCCTCGATGGCCTCGTCGAGATCGCGGTGCTCGCGCTGCAGGAGGCCCATCTTGATGCGCAGCACCTCCTCGCGCGACATGGTGGGCGGTTCGGTCATGGCGTCACATCCAAAGGTCCCGGGCATGGGTTATACGCCGCCGCGCCCCGCGCGCCTAGTCCCGGCGCGCCCTTGCCATTCACCGCCCTCGCCCCCATTTGCTCAAGGGAACCGCCGAAACGGGGTTCCGCGGCAAGTCGCTTGAAACAAGGGCTTAGACGACATGACGAAGGTCACATTCGCCTCGCATCCCTATCTGCTGGGGTTCGAGCAGCTCGATCGCCTGGTCGAGCGCACCGCCAAGGCCGGCAGCGACGGCTATCCGCCGTGCAACATCCTGCAGACCGCCGAGGGCGCCTATCGCATCACCCTCGCGGTGGCGGGCTTCGCCAGGGACGACCTCGAGATCACGCTGGAAGCCAACCAGCTCACCGTGCGCGGCGGGCAGTCGGAAGAGGCCGAGGGGCGCGTCTACCTCCATCGCGGCATCGCCGCGCGGCAGTTCCAGCGCAGCTTCGTGCTCGCCGATGGCGTGGAGGTCACCGGGGCCGGGCTCGAGAACGGGCTCCTGAACATCGAGCTGCGCCGCAACCCGCCCGAAGCGATCGTCCGAACGATCCCGATCAACGGCAAGAAGACCTGAAGGAGGCCCGAGCAATGACCGATTTTCCCAGCTTCCCCACCGGCGGCGACAAGCGCATCGTCTATGTGCGCGAGGTCAAGACCGCCGATCTCCCCGAGGCGATCCGCGCCCAGACCGAAGGCCTCGACCACCTCTATGCGATCCATTCCGACAGCGGCGACGTGCTCGCGCTGGTGCGGGACCGCAACCAGGCCTTCATCGTCGCCCGCCAGAACGAATTCTCGCCGGTGAGCGTGCACTGACGGCGCGGGCGGCGCCCACCCGCCGCCCGGGCGCCCTCGGCCCGTTACCCGGCCCGTTACCCGGCCCGTGACTCTCGGCCCGTGATCAGCCCGCGCCGACGGCGGCGACGTCAGGCGCGGCAGGCGCCACAGCGTCCTCGGCCGCCAGGAACCGCTCCGCCTCCAGCGCCGCCATGCAGCCCATGCCGGCCGATGTCACCGCCTGGCGGAACACGTGGTCGGTGATGTCCCCGGCGGCGAAGACGCCGGGGATGCCCGTGGCCGTCGAATCGGGCTTGGTCACCACATAGCCGCCGTGATGGGTCTCGAGCTGGTCGGCCACCAGCGCCGAGGCCGGCGCATGGCCGATGGCGACGAAGACGCCGGAGCAGGGGATCTCGCGCTGGCTGCCGTCGCGCAGGTCGCGCAGCCGCACGCCGGTCACGCCGGGCGGGTTCTCGCCCCCCAGCACCTCGTCGAGGGTATGGAACCAGATCGTCTCGATCTTGGGGTTCCTGAACAGCCGGTCCTGCAGGATGCGCTCGGCGCGCAGCGCGTCGCGGCGGTGGACCAGCGTGACCTTCGCGGCGAAATTCGTCAGGAACAGCGCCTCCTCGACCGCCGAATTGCCGCCGCCGATCACCACCACCTCCTGGCCGCGGTAGAAGAAGCCGTCGCAGGTGGCGCAGGCCGAGACCCCGAAGCCCTTGAACTTCTCCTCGCTCGGCAGCCCGAGCCATTTCGCCTGCGCCCCCGTCGCGAGCACCACGGCATCGGCGGAATAGGTGGTGCCGCTGTCGCCGGTGGCGGTGAAAGGCCGGCGCGACAGGTCGAGCGCATTGATGTGATCGGCGATCACCTCCGCGCCCGTGGCCTTGGCATGCGCTTCCATGCGCAGCATCAGATCCGGCCCCTGGACCTCGGTGTCGCCGGGCCAGTTCTCCACCTCGGTGGTGATGGTCAGCTGCCCGCCCGGCTGGATGCCCTGGATCAGGATCGGCGCGAGCATCGCCCGCGCGCCGTAGACGGCGGCGGTATAGCCGGCCGGCCCCGAGCCGATGATGAGCAGCCTGGTGTGACGCGCATGGGACATGGTCGGGACCCCTTCCGGTTTGCGGCGAACATATAGGCCCGCCGCCCGGCGGTGTGAAGCGCCGCCCCGGCGGGGCGACGCCGGGCCGTCAGACGAGCTTGGCGCGCAGGGCCTTGTATTCGGTCTCGCTGAGCGAGCCGGACGCCTTGAGCCGGTCGAGCTTCTCGATCTCGTCGGCGACGCTGAAGCCCACGACCTTGCGCAGCTGCTCGCGCGCCTCCTCGGCCTGCTCGGCGCTGCGCCGCGCCATGCTGCCGCTCTGGGTCACCAGATAGGCGAAGACCCCGATATAGGGCAGGACGACCAGGAAGATCACCCAGATCACCTTCGACCAGCCCGACAGGTCGTGCCGGCGCAGCAGATCCACCAGCACGGTGATGATCATCCAGAACCAGACCACGAAGAAGACGATGAAGAGGATGTCCAGGAGGAAGTTCCCGAAACTCACGTTACCAAGATGCATGTCCGAACCTCGCATGAAATGCCGCGCCGGCCCTGCCGGCATACGCGCTACGCCGATCGCCTCGAAGGCGAACGGCCGTGGCGCACTTTGCCCTTCCGCACCGCGAGATCAAGCGGTTCCTGCGATCGCCGCGCGCCCGCCGCCGCGCCGAAGCTGATTGTTTCCAGCGGTGCTTCAGCCTATGGAAGAATGGCGCTGCAGCCGAGACCCCCCGTGCCATGACCGATCACAAGCTCGACGCCATCGACCGCAGGATCCTCGCCGAGCTGCAGGGCGACGGGCGGATGACCAATGTCGAGCTGTCGCGGCGGGTGGGCATCTCGGCGCCCCCCTGCCTGCGCCGGGTCCGGGCGCTCGAGGAGGCGGGGCTGATCGAGGGCTACCACGCGCGCATCAGCGCCCGCGACCTCGGCTTCGAGGTGCGGGTCTTCGCCATGGTCGGCCTCTCGAGCCAGGCCGAGCGCGACCTCTCGGCCTTCGAGGCCAAGTGCCGCGACTGGCCGCTGGTGCGCGAATGCCACATGCTGAACGGCGAGATCGACTTCATCCTCAAATGCGTCGCCCCCGACCTCTCCACCTTCCAGAGCTTCCTCACCGAGGAACTCACCGCCGCGCCGAACGTGGCGAGCGTCAAGACCAGCCTCGTCATCCGCTGCGCCAAGGACGAGCCGGCGGTGCCCTTCGACGTCTTCGAGGCCCGGGCGAGCGCACGGGACTGACCTGGCACATGCGCCGCCCCCGCGCGGTCACCTTGGCCGCGGGCGGAGCGGCGGAAGCGCAGCATCCTCGACCAGCGCCGGAATTGCACGTCTGCAGCGATGGGGGCCATGACGATCCTACCGAACCTCCTGCGGGAGAACCGCTTCACCCCGGAACTGGTGCCGCCTTTCGAGCGGAAGCTCTTCTTCGAGCACGGCCGCCGCCGGCTCTATCTCGAGCGCTTCGGCGTGCTCTTGTTCCTCTCGGCGGTCATCGCCACCATGGGCATCCTCAGCGATTCCACGGCCGCGGTGATCGGCGCGATGATCATCGCGCCGCTGATGACGCCGATCATGGCGGCGGCGGCGGCGATCGTGACGGGGCGCATGGACCGCGCCGCGCGCTCGCTCGCGCTGGTGGTCGCCGGCGCGCTCGGCGTGGTCGCGCTCTCCTGGGCGCTCGCGACGCTCTACAGCGGCGAGCTGTCCTTCGACGGCAACAGCCAGATCACCGGGCGGATCCAGCCCCGCATCGCCGACCTGGCCGCGGCGCTGGCCTCCGGGGCGGCCGGCGCCTTCTGCATGAGCCGCGACGACATCGCCGATTCGCTGCCGGGCGTCGCCATCGCCATCTCGCTGGTGCCGCCGCTCTGCGTGGTCGGGATCGCCCTCTCCGCCGGGGAAGCGGAGGCGGCGCAGGGCGCGCTCCTGCTCTTCGTCACCAACATGCTGGCGATCCTGCTCGCGGGGGGCGGTCTGCTGGCGGCGCTCGGGCTCTCCGCCGCCGCCACAGTCAAGCTCCGAGGCCGCGCCCGCCGCAATGCCTTCGTCGTGATCGCGGCTGCCGTGGTGCTGGTGGCGGTGCCGCTCGCGGCGACCAGCGTCGCGCTGGACGGCGAGGCCCGGGCCAGGAGCCAGGCGCGGGAGGAAGCCGAGCAATGGCTCGCCGGCACGGATTTCGCCCTGCATGCGGTGCAGGTGCGGGGCGACAGCATCAAGATCACCATCAACGGCCCCGACGAGCCCCCGCCGCTTCCGGCCCTGGCGATCGCCCTCGAAGGCAGGATCGGCCACCCCGTCGCGGTCGAGCTGGTGACGGTGCGGTCGCAATCGCAGCGGGTGCCCGGCGCCGGGACCGAGGGCCCCGGCTAGCGCCCCCCATGACCCGCGCCGGCGCCCGCGCGGCGCGGCGCCGGCCTCACAGCCGGATCGCCGAGATCAGCCGCCCGTAATCCGGCTCGCCGGCATGGGTGGCGCGGCGGTAGGAGAAGAACCGCTCCGGCTCGGAATAGGTGCAGGTGCCGATCCAGCCCGCCTCGCCCACGCCGGCGCCGCGCAGCCGTTCGAGCACGAAGCCCGGCAGGTCGAAGCGGTAGCGGTCGCCCTCCCCGTTGACGAAGAACCGCCCATGCGCGTGATCGGCATCGATGAAGCGATGCGCGAATTCCGGCCCGACCTCGTAGGCGCGCTGGCTGATCGTCGGCCCCACCGCCGCGGCGATCGCGCCGCGCGTGGCACCCAGCCGCTCCATGGCGAGCAGCGTCGCCTCCAGCACGCCGTCGAGCGCGCCGCGCCATCCGGCATGGGCGACGCCGACCACCCCCGCGGCGCGGTCGGCGAAGAGCACCGGCGCGCAATCGGCCGTCAGCACGCTCAGCGCGATCCCCGGCGCGGCGGTGACCGCGGCATCGGCGCGCGGACGCTCGACCCAGCCCTCCGGCCCGGCCACCACCACCTCCGCCGAATGGATCTGGTGCAGCGAGAGCAGCCGCGGCGGCGCCACGCCCATGGCTCCGGCCACGCGCATCCGGTTCATCGCCACCGCCTCGCGCTGGTCGCCCGAGCCGGGGCCGCAGTTCAGCCCGGCGAAGATGCCCGAGGAGGCGCCGCCGCGCCGGGTGAAGAACCCGTGGCGCACCGGGCCGAGCAGATCGCTGGTCAGGATCTCGAGCGTCATGGATCGAACCCCGGCGGAACCGGCGCGCCCCGCGGCGTGAGGGCGAGCACCTGGAAGAGGTTTCCCATTTCCTCCGGATGGGTCAAGCGGCGATGTGCGGCCGCCACCTCGGCGCCGGCCGCGCCCCGCGCCAGCACCCGCGCCCGCGCGGTGATGCCGAGGCGCTCGAGAAACACCCCCTGCGGCACCGGCCCCGAGGCGCGCAGGCCCGCCCCCGCCGCCTCGGCCAGCGCCCGGAACCGCACATGCGCGGTCAGATCCGCCTCGCCCGGCCGCGCCAGCGGATCGGCATGGGCCCCGCCCGCCAGCGCCTGAAGGCTGTCGCCGATGCCGTCCCAGCACCCGTAGTCCACGATCAGCGCCGCCCCGCCCCGCGCCGCGATCCGCGCGCCCAGCGCCGCCGCCACCGCCTCGCCCGAGGGGCAGAGCTCGACCACCGCCCCGTCCGGCACCGCGGCGAACCGCGCCTCCAGCACCGCCTCCGCCCGTGGCCGCCCCCAGTCGAAGGCGAGCCGCCCGCCCTCCAGCACCACCAGCCGCTCGCGCCAGGCCGTGCCCAGCCGCTGGAACTGGCGCACCGGCAGGGCGTCGAAGAATTCGTTGGCGATGGCGATCAGGGGCACCTCCGGCAGCGCCGCCAGCGAGCCCGCCCAGCGCGCCCCGCTGCCCTCGAGCGCCTCCGCCTGCCGGGCGCGCAGCACCGGGCTCGTCTCGACCAGCACGATGCGCGCCGCCGCGCGGAAGCCCGGCACGCCCGCCACCGCCCGCAGGGCATCGCGCATCAGCGTGCCGCGCCCCGGCCCGAGCTCGACCAGCAGGAAGGGATCGGGCCGGCCCTGATCGCCCCAGACCTGCGCGGCCCAGGCGCCGAGCAATTCGCCGAACATCTGGCTGATCTCCGGCGCGGTGACGAAATCCCCCGCCCTGCCGAGGGGATCGCGGGTCATGTAATAGCCATGCTCCGGATCGCCGAGGCAGAGGCCCATGAATTCCGCCACCGGCATCGGGCCTTCGGATGCGATCCGCGCCCGGATCCGCGCCTCAAGCGGGGTCACGCCGCCGCCAGGGCCAGAAGAGGAAGGCGATCCCAAGCCCGAGCATGGGCAGGGTGAGGAGCTGCCCCATGCTCAGCCCGGTCTCTCCGAAGCGCAGCACGAGCCCGAGCGGGTTCTCCGCCGTGACGAATTGCGCATCGGCCACCCGGTAGCGCTCGACCAGGATCCGGGCGAGCCCGTAGCCGATCAGGAAGATGCCGAAGACCCGCCCGCGGCGCCTGAGCGCCCCGCGCCGGATCGCGACGGCGAGCAGGCAGAAGAGCACCAGCCCCTCCAGCCCCGCCTCGTAGAGCTGCGAGGGATGCCTCCCGCAGGCCCCCTCCCAGCCGGCGGGACAGGTCGAGGCCGCCTCGCCGGGAAAGGCCACCGCCCAGGGCAGCGTCGTCGGCCGTCCCCAGAGCTCGGCATTGATGAAATTGGCGACCCGCCCGAAGAAGAGCCCGATCGGCGCCGCGGCGGCCACCGCGTCGCCCACCCGCAGCCAGTCGAGCCCGTTGCGCCAGGCGAAGCCGACCACCCCGGCGAAGACGCCGAGAAAGCCGCCGTGAAACGACATGCCGCCCTGCCAGACCGCGAGGATCTCCGCGGGATGCGCCGCATAATGGCCCGGCTGGTAGAAGAGCACGTAGCCGAGCCGCCCGCCGAGGATCACCCCGAGGATCATCCAGGTCAGCAGGTCGTCGGTTTGCTCGGGGCGCATCGGCGCCGTCCCACCCCAGAGCGCCGGCCGCCGCATCAGCGCCGCGACATAGCGCCAGCCGAGCAGCAGCCCGGCGATATAGGCCAGCGCATACCAGCGGATCGCCAGCTCCACCCCGAAGACCCGGAACGAGACCAGCACCGGATCGATGTCGGGAAAGGGCAAGGGCGGCATGCGGGCTCCGGGCGCGGCTGGGCGCCCCTGAATCGGGGCGCGGCGTACCGGTGTCAAGCCGCCCGTGGCGGCATGTCGGAGCACGGTGCAAGCCGTGCGCATGGCACGCGCGCGAGATCTCCCAAGGGGATTGCATCCGGCAACGCGACCCTCCCGTCCGGCTTCCCGGCGCGTCTTTGCCACCATCCCACCCGGCGGGGAGCGCCGCGCAGCGCCCGCCCGTCTCCAGGCACCCGCTTGGCAAGACCGCCCTCCGCCGCCATATAGGTCACGTCCGAACAGGAGACGAAGATGCAGACCCGCAACAAGGTTCTCGATGACGTTGCCCAGCTCATGCAGAACGCCCTCGGCGTCGCGCATGGGGCCAAATCCGAGGCCGAGACGGCGCTGAAGGGTCTCGTCGACCGCTGGCTCGCCGATCGCAATCTCGTGACCCGCGAGGAATTCGACGCGGTCCGCGCCATGGCCCAGAAGGCCCGCGAGGAGAACGCCGCCCTTCAGGCGAGGCTCGACGCGCTGGAGGCCGCCGCCGCCGCGCCGAAGGACGCGGATCCGGCCTGACGCCGCCGCGCGACGTTAACCTTCGGGACAAATTCAGATAAACTTCCGCATTTTGTCCCTTTACAGACTCGGAGCGCTGCACCACCATATCTGGTAGGTCAGCAAATGTGTGCGCTGACCTGTTGTTAACCTCACCGCCCCCGAGCGGGGGGATGTCCCGTTCGGTGGCCAGAACCAGAGGCACCGGGCATGGGCATTGTCGAGCGTGATTTTGACTGTGAGGAACTCCACCCCATCGACATCGTCGAGACGCTGGCCGAGGAGCGGTCCTGGGACTTCGACCGCATCGCGGCCGACCAGATCGCCATGGCGATCGAGGGGACCTGGCGGACCTATTCCGTGACGCTCGCCTGGTCGGCGCAGGACGAGACCCTGCGGCTGATCTCGGCCTTCGACATGGCCCCGCCGGCACGCCGGCTCGGCGCCTTCCATGCCGCCATGGCGCTGGCGAACGACCGCTGCTGGTCGGGTGCCTTCGTGCTCTGGCGCGAGCAGAAGCTCATGGCCTATCGCTACAGCCTCAACCTCACGGGCGGCGCCCAGGCCACCTCGGCCCAGATCAACGACATGGTGCGCAAGGCCGTCACCGCCTGCGAACGCTTCTACCCCGCCTTCCAGCTCGTCGCCTGGGGCGGGGAGACCGCCGAAAAGGCGCTTGGAATCGCCATGGCCGAGGCCTACGGTCGAGCCTGACACCGGCCCCCCCTTTCCGGTTGCGGGCCGGGAAGGGGGATGCATGGCGCTGTCGGAAATCGCATCGCGCGGGCTCGTTCTTCTCGGCTGCGGCAAGATGGGCTCGGCGCTGCTCGAAGGCTGGCTGGCGCGCGGCATCCCGCCCGGGGCCTTCACCGTGCTCGATCCGGCGCCGGGACCGCGCCTGGAGGTCCTGTCCGGCGAGGGGCTGAACCTCAACGGGGAGCTTCCGGCGCGGCCGGCCGTGGCACTCCTCGCGGTCAAGCCGCAGATGATGGGCGCGGCCCTGCCGCGGCTCGCAGCACTCGGAAATGGCGATACGCTCTTTCTCTCGATCGCCGCCGGCACGCCGATCGCCACCCTCGAAGCCGCGCTGGGCGCCCGGACGCCGATCGTGCGCGCGATGCCCAACACGCCCGCCGCGATCGGTCGCGGCATCACCGCGCTCATCGGCAATTCCCGGGTCGATGCCGGCCGGATGGCGCTGGCCGAAGCACTGATGCAGGCGGTCGGACCGACCGTCACGCTCGAATCCGAGCATCAGATGGACGCCGTCACCGCGGTCTCGGGATCGGGGCCGGCCTATGTCTTCCTGATGATCGAGGCGCTCTCGGACGCCGCCGAAGCCGAGGGCCTGCCCGCGGATCTGGCCCGGCGCCTCGCCCGCGCCACCGTGACGGGCGCCGCCGCGCTCGCCGATGCCGCGCCGGAGGAACCGGGGCAATTGCGCGTCAACGTGACGAGCCCGGGCGGAACCACGGCGGCGGCGCTCGAGGTGCTGATGCACGAAGAGGCCGGCCTCGGCCCGCTGCTTCGGGAGGCCGTGAACGCCGCCGCGCGACGCAGCAGGGAGCTCGCGCGATGATTTTTGCTGCACTGCAACATTCGCCCTTGATTTCCATGTTGCAGCGCACAATATGACGGCCATCGGATGATCTTAACCGCAGGAGGCAATGCGATGTTCGACCCCAAGACGTTTTCCTTCGACGCTGAAAAGATGTCGGAGTTCTTCCGCAGCAACGACTTCACCAAGGCGCTCTCGACCATGAAGATGCCCGGCCTCGACGGCGAGGCGATCATGGAGGCGCAGAAGAAGAACATGGACGCGCTCGTGGAGGCCAACAAGGCCGCGGCCGCCGGCTACCAGGACCTCTTCAAGAAGCAGATGGCGATCTTCGAGGAGACCATGGCCGAAGCCCAGAAGCAGATGAAGGCCTTCGACGCCACCAAGCTCGACGCCGACAAGGCCAAGGCCCAGGGCGAGCTCGCCAAGGCCGCCTTCGAGAAGGCGCTGGCCAATATGCAGGCGCTCGCGGAATCCGCCCAGAAGGCGAATTCCGAGGCCTATGAGATCGTCTCCGCCCGCATCCAGGAGAGCCTCACCGAACTGCGCGACATGGCCGCCAAGGCCACCCGCAGCTGATCCGGCGCGATCGACCGACGGAAACCGCTTGCCCCCGACCGGGCAGGCGGTTTCTTTGTGCGGACCCAGCGAGGCCCGCATGAGCACCATAACCTACGACGATTTCCTCAAGGTCGACATCCGCGTCGGCCGCGTCACCCGCGCCGAGACGTTCCCGGAGGCGCGCAAGCCCGCGCTCAAGCTCTGGATCGACTTCGGCCCCGAGATCGGCGAGCGCAAGTCCTCGGCGCAGATCACCGCGCATTACGCGCCCGAGACCCTGATCGGCCGCCTCGTGCTCGCGGTCGTCAACTTCCCGCCGCGCCAGATCGGCCCCTTCCGCTCCGAGGTGCTCACCCTCGGCCTCGCCGATGCCGAGGGCGAGATCGTCCTGGTCCAGCCCGAGCAGGCCGTCGCGCCCGGCCAGCGCCTGCACTGACCGCCCGCAGCTCATGGCCGGCCGCCGGCCGGGAGGGACGCACGACCGCTTCCCCGGCCGCCGCCTCGACAGCGGCGGCGCGAGCGCCTATCTCACCCTCGACCCGAACCGAGGAGCCCCCATGCCCGCCACCTCCGCCCAAGACGCCCGCGAGCCCGATGCCGCCGCGGCGCTCGGCCCCCTGCCCGAATGGGATCTGGGCGACCTCTATTCCGCCCCCGACGCGCCGGAGATCGCCCGCGACCTCGACTGGCTCGCCGCCGAATGCGCCGCCTTCGCCGGCGATCACGAAGGCCGGCTCGCCGATCTCGACGCCGCCGGATTGCTGGCGGCGATCCGCCGCTACGAGCGCATCCAGACCGTCTCCGGCCGGATCATGAGCTATGCCGGGCTCCGGCACTTCCAGAACACCACCGATGCCGGGCGCGGCAAGTTCTTCGGCGACATGCAGACCCGCATCACCGACCTCTCGGCGCCGCTGGTCTTCTTCGCACTCGAGCTCAACCGCGTCGAGGATGCCGCACTCGACGCCCGCCTCGCGGAGAACGCCGATCTCGCCCGCTACCGCCCGATCCTCGACCGCATCCGCAAGATGAAGCCCTACCAGCTCTCCGACGAGCTGGAGAAATTCCTGCACGACCAATCCGTGGTCGGCGCCGCGGCCTGGAACCGGCTCTTCGACGAGACGCTGGCCGGGATGACCTTTGACGTCGCGGGCCAGGCCCTGTCGCTCGAGGCCACGCTCAACCTGCTCAGCGAGCAGGATCGCGGCCGGCGCCAGGCCGGCGCCGAGGCGCTCGCGGAGGTCTTTCGCGCCCACCAGCCGCTCTTCGCGCGCATCACCAACACGCTCGCCAAGGAGAAGGAGATCGAGGACCGGTGGCGCAAGCTTCCGGCGCCGCAATCCGCCCGCCACCTCGCCAACGACGTCGAGCCGGAGGTGGTCGAGGCGCTCAGGAACGCGGTCGTCGCCGCCTATCCGAAGCTCTCGCACCGCTACTACGCGCTCAAGGCGAAATGGCTCGGCCTCGAACGGCTCGAGATCTGGGACCGCAACGCGCCGCTGCCGCGCGACGACGACCGCAAGATCGGCTGGGAGGACGCGAAGGCCACCGTGCTCGAGGCCTATGCCGGCTTCGATCCCCGCATGGCCGAGATCGCCGCGCCCTTCTTCGAGCGGGGTTGGATCGACGCGCCGGTCAAGCCGGGCAAGAGCCCGGGCGCCTTCGCCCATCCCACGATCACCGAAGTGCACCCTTATGTCCTGCTCAATTATCTCGGCAAGCAGCGCGACGTGATGACGCTGGCTCATGAGCTCGGCCATGGCGTGCACCAGGTGCTCGCCGCCGGCCAGGGCGAACTCCTCGCCTCCACGCCGCTGACGCTGGCGGAAACCGCCTCGGTCTTCGGCGAGATGCTGACCTTCCAGAAGCTGCTCGACGCCGCCCCCGACCGGGCCGCGCGCAAGATCCTGCTCGCCTCCAAGACCGAGGACATGATCAACACGGTGGTGCGCCAGATCGCCTTCTACGATTTCGAGAGCAGGCTCCACGCCGAACGCCGCAAGGGCGAGCTCACGCCCGCGGACATCAACGCGCTCTGGATGAGCGTGCAGACCGAGAGCCTCGGGCCGGTCTTCGACTTCATGGAGGGCTACGAGACCTTCTGGTCCTATATCCCGCATTTCATCCACTCGCCCTTCTACGTCTATGCCTATGCCTTCGGCGACGGGCTGGTGAACGCGCTCT
>NZ_DAIUBO010000078.1:0-16251 GCF_036846665.1 Amaricoccus sp.
AGCGCCTCGCCCTCGGCCGCGACGAGCGGCACCTGCGGGCCGAGCCGGCGCGCCACCAACCCCGCCTCTACGACGTTTCCCAGCCCGCGCCGTGACCCGCCGACCGCATCGCGCCGACGCGCCGGCCCCGTTCCGCGTTAACCGTTAGGGACTCATGAAAAGATGGCTTGCCGCATCCCAGCCGCCTTCCAGCCCGGTTCAAGCCACGACGAAGCCACGTTAACCCTTGATCCCGCTAGACTTTGAGGCCGAGCAGGCCGGCGGCGGCGCCGAGGACTATCTCGCCAGCGGAGTCGCCCCGGTCTCGACGCGGGCGATCTTGCCGTCCTTCAGCATGCAGGCCATCAGCACCGCCTCCCTTGTGCCGTCGGGATAGTCGTTGACCGAATGCACCACCAGGATGTCGCCGTTCTCGTAGAGGCAGCGCCGCGCGCCCATCACCATGCGCTCGTCGGCCACCATCCTGCGGATCATCTCGCCGAACTGCGCCTTGTCCATCTCCGTGCCGGTCTGGTGCCGCACGAAGACCGCGTCGTCGGCATAGAGCGCGAGATAGGCCTCCGCGTCCTTCATCGCGATCGCGGCATTCATCTTCTCGAAGAGCGCCATGGCCGTCTCCTCCCCTGTTGTGCCGCAAGTATCCGCCCCTCCGGCCCGCGGCGCAAGCATCCGGCGGCCCGCTCCGGCCGCGGCGCGCGCACCGGTTGAAATCGGGTTAACGGATCCGGGAAAATCAATCCGTTTCAATGGCATGGCCCTTCGTGCGCGCGCGCACCTATGCGATCACCAGCCCGGTCAGCCAGAGCCCCAGCCCGAAGACCGTATGCCCGGCGAGGTTCAGGATCCGCAGCTTCGCCGGGTTCGGGGCCTTCGAGGCCGCCCAGCCCAGCCCGAGCCCGGGCTGGAGCAGGAACCAGCCGAAGGCGAGGGTGGCGATCCCGAAGATCCAGGCCGGCAGCAGGCGCGGCGCCGCCAGCCAGCCGGGGCCGACGATCAGCGCGAAGGCGACCCCGTAGACCAGCCCGACCGCGTAATGCCCGGCCCAGCCGAGCGCGCGCTCGTGCCGCCAGGGCTCGGCCGCGCCGATATCCGCGTGGAACACCCTGCCTCGGGCGAGATGCCGGAACCAGCGCCCGACCGGCGCCCAGTTCGGCGGCGGCTGGCCGGTCGCCCGCGCCAGCCCCGCTTGCCAGAGATCGAAGAGAAGGGTGGCGCCGAGCCCCAGCAGCGCCCCCTGGAGCATCAGGCCGGCCATGGGGCGCGCGGCCGCCGCCCGTCCTCACACCTCCGCCACCACCGTGCCCTTCATCTCGCCGGTCAGGCGGAAGCCGTCCACCGCCTGCACCTTGCGCCGCACCTCGGCGATGAGATGCATCGCGTCGTCCCGGGTCTGCTCGTCGGGCCATTCCGAGATCGCGGCGGTGGTGCGGCTGCTGGTGCGGACAAGCGTGACCCTGGTCGCCCCCATCGCCTTCAGCGCCGGGAGCCGCTGCTCGCGCACGCTGCGCAGGTTGGTCTCCCAATCCGCGCCGTCCGAGAGTTCCCAGGTGGTGATCGTCAGATAGCCCATGTCGTTCCCCTTGAGACCGGTTGCCGCGGCCCAGCCTAGCACATCCGGGGCGCCGGGGGAGGCTCTTGCCGCCGCCAGTGGACCGCCCCGCGCCGATCGCCTAAGAGACCGCGACGGAACGAGGAGGCGAAGCGATGTCCCACGGCGGCGAACCCATGCCGATGGAATCCCGGGCGGCCGGGCCGCTCAGGGGCATGGCGGAGGTGCCCGGCGACAAGTCGGTCTCGCACCGCGCGCTGATCCTCGGGGCGCTCAGCATCGGCGAGACCCGCATCCTCGGCCTGCTCGAAGGCGAGGACGTGCTCGACACCGGCCGCGCCATGCGGGCCTTCGGCGCGGGCGTCGAGCGGCTGGCGGACGGCGAATGGCTGGTGCAGGGCGTCGGCGTCGGCGGCTTCCACGAGCCCGAGGACGTGATCGATTGCGGCAATTCCGGCACCGGCGTCCGCCTGATCATGGGCGCGATGGCCACGAGCGACCTCACGGCGGTCTTCACCGGCGACGCCAGCCTGCGCGGGCGCCCCATGGGGAGGGTGATCGACCCGCTCGCGCTCTTCGGGGCGCAGGCGCGCGGCCGGCGCGGCGGGCGGCTGCCGATCGCGCTCACCGGTGCCGCGAACCCGGTGCCGGTCACCTACACCACGCCGATGCCCTCGGCGCAGGTGAAATCCGCGGTGCTGCTCGCCGGGCTGAACGCGCCGGGCGAGACGGTGGTGATCGAGCGCGAGCCGACCCGCGACCACACCGAGCGCATGCTGGCGGGCTTCGGCGCGACGGTCGCGGTGGAGACCAGCACCGAGGGAAGGGTCATCACCCTGACCGGCCAGCCGGAGCTCCAGGGCCGCGCGATCTCGGTGCCGCGCGACCCCAGCTCCGCCGCCTTCCCGGTGGCGGCGGCGCTGATGGTCGAGGGCTCCGACATCACCGTTCCGGGCATCGGGCTGAACCCCACGCGCGCCGGGCTCTACGAGACGCTCGTCGAGATGGGCGCGCGCATCGATTTCGCCAACCGCCGCGAGGAGGGCGGCGAGCCCATGGCCGACCTGCGCGTGCGCTTCTCCGAACTCACCGGCATCGAGGTGCCGCCCGAGCGCGCGGTCTCGATGATCGACGAATACCCGATCCTCGCCGCCCTAGCCGCGCTCGCGGACGGGCCGACGGTGATGCGCGGCATCCGGGAGCTGCGGGTCAAGGAATGCGACCGCATCGACGCCATGGCGCGCGGGCTCGAGGCCTGCGGCATCCGGATCGAGGAGGGTACGGATTACCTCATCGTGCACGGCCGCGGACCCCGCGGCGTCGCCGGGGGCACGACCGTCTCCAGCCGGCTCGACCATCGCATCGCCATGTCCTTCCTCTGCCTCGGCCTCGCCGCGCAGGCGCCGATCCGGGTCGACGACAGCGCGCCGATCGCGACGAGCTTCCCGGGCTTCTTGGCGCTGATGCGCCGGCTCGGCGCGGACATCGCCGCGTGAGCACGGCCCGGTCCGGCGGCTGCCTCTGCGGCGCGGTGCGCTACCGCGTGACCGGACCGCTCCGCGGCGTGGTGGCCTGCCATTGCCGGCAGTGCCGGCGGAGCTCGGGCCACCATGTCGCGGCGACCGCGGCGCGGCGGGACGATGTGGCGATCGCCGGCGACGTGACTTGGTTTGCCTCGAGCCCGGAGGCCTGGCGCGGCTTTTCGCGCGCGCTGCGGCTCGAACCTCTTCTGGGAGCAGCCGGGCTCGGGATGGATTTCCATCTTCGCCGGAACCCTCGATCTGCCCACGGGACTGCGCCTCGAGGGGCACATCCACGTGGCGGGCAAGGGCGATCATTACGAGATCGCCGACGGGCTGCCGCAGGCCGAAGCGGGCGATCCGGAGATGACGGCGTGACGGCGGAACGGGCGCCCGATCGACGGCCGCAGCCATGGAGTGTGTCGCGATGAAGTTCACGGTGGCGATCGACGGGCCGGCGGCGGCCGGCAAGGGCACGATCGGGCGGGCGGTGGCCGCGGAACTGGGCCTCGCCTATCTCGATACCGGGCTGCTCTACCGGGCGGTGGGCGTGCAGGCGCTCGAGGACGGGCGCGGGGTGATCGACCCGCATTGGGCGGCCGAGATCGCCCGGCGCCTGGAGCCGGACGACCTGGAGCGGCCGGCCCTGCGCAGCGCCCGCGCCTCGGCGGCGGCCTCCAAGGTCGCGGCGCTGCCGGAGGTGCGCGCGGCATTGCTCGACTTCCAGAAGCGCTTCGCGCGCCGGGAGGGCGGGGCGGTGCTCGACGGGCGCGACATCGGCACGGTGATCGCGCCCAATGCCGAGGCCAAGCTCTTCGTCACCGCCAGCGACGAGGTCCGCGCCCGGCGGCGCGCCGCCGAGATGGACGGGCGCCAGAGCCTCGGGCAGGTGCTGGCGGAGATCCGCGCCCGCGACGCGCGGGACGCGGGCCGGGACGCGGCGCCGATGGCGGCGGCCGCCGATGCGCTCTTGCTCGATACCACGGATCTGTCTATAGACGCGGCCGTCGCTGCAGCGATCGCCCATGTGAAGAGCCGGCTACCGCAGGGTGGGGCGTGAGAGCCCCGCGCTGATCGTTGGTTTTTCGGGCCGCTGCGGCCCAGCCCATAGACCGGCGGAGCCAACCGCCCGGCCAGAAACACGAACCTGGAGAAATGCATGCCAGCTGCGGCAACCATGGAAGATTTCGAGGCCCTGCTCAACGAGAGCTTCGAGCTCGAAACCCCCGACGAGGGGTCGGTCGTCAAGGGCACCGTGCTCGCGATCGAGGCCGGACAGGCCATCATCGACGTCGGCTACAAGATGGAAGGCCGCGTCGATCTCAAGGAATTCGCCGCTCCCGGCAAGGCGCCCGAGATCAAGGTCGGCGACGTCGTGGAGGTCTATCTCGACAGGGTCGAGAACGCCCGCGGCGAGGCGGTCATCAGCCGCGAGAAGGCCCGCCGCGAAGAGGCCTGGGACCGGCTCGAAAAGGCCTTCGGCAAGGAGGAGCGCGTCGAGGGCGCGATCTTCGGCCGCGTCAAGGGCGGCTTCACCGTCGATCTCGGCGGCGCCGTGGCCTTCCTTCCGGGCAGCCAGGTCGACGTGCGCCCCGTGCGCGACGCCGGGCCGCTGATGCACATGCCCCAGCCCTTCCAGATCCTGAAGATGGACCGCCGCCGCGGCAATATCGTCGTCTCCCGCCGCGCGGTGCTGGAGGAGAGCCGCGCCGAGCAGCGCGCGGAGATCGTGGCGCGCCTGACCGAGGGCGAGGCGGTGGACGGTGTCGTCAAGAACATCACCGAATACGGCGCCTTCGTCGATCTGGGCGGTGTCGACGGCCTGCTTCACGTCACCGACATGGCCTGGCGGCGGGTAAACCATCCCTCCGAGATCGTCACCATCGGCGAGACGCTGAAGGTGCAGATCATCAAGATCAACAAGGAGACCCAGCGCATCTCGCTGGGCGTCAAGCAGCTTCAGGCCGATCCCTGGGACACGGTCGAGGACAAGTTCCCGATCGGCTCCAAGCACACCGGCCGCGTCACCAACATCACCGACTACGGCGCCTTCGTGGAGCTGGAGCCCGGCATCGAGGGGCTGGTGCATGTCTCGGAGATGTCCTGGACCAAGAAGAACGTGCATCCCGGCAAGATCGTCTCCACCTCCCAGGAGGTCGATGTGGTGGTGCTCGAGATCGACAGCCAGAAGCGCCGCGTGTCGCTCGGCCTGAAGCAGGCCCAGGGCAACCCGTGGGAGACCTTCGCCGCGACCCATCCGAACGGTACCCAGGTCGAGGGCGAGATCAAGAACATCACCGAGTTCGGGCTCTTCGTCGGCCTCGAGGGCGACATCGACGGCATGGTGCACCTGAGCGACCTGGACTGGAACCGCTCCGGCGAGGACGCGATCCAGGACTACCGCAAGGGCGACGTGGTCAAGGCGGTCGTCACCGACGTCGACGTGGAGAAGGAGCGGATCTCGCTGTCGATCAAGGCGGTCGAGGGCGATCCCTTCGCCGATGCGGTCGCGGGCGTGAAGCGCGGCGACATCGTCACGGTCACCGTCACCTCGATCGAGGACGGCGGCATCGAGGTCGAATACGACGGCATGAAGAGCTTCATCCGCCGCTCCGACCTCAGCCGGGACCGCGCCGAGCAGCGCCCCGAGCGCTTCACCCGGGGCGACCATGTGGACGCGCGGGTCACCAATATCGACAGCAAGACGCGCAAGCTCGGCCTGTCGATCAAGGCCCGCGAGATCGCCGAGGAGAAGGAGGCCGTGGAACAATACGGCTCGTCGGACTCCGGCGCCTCGCTCGGCGACATCCTCGGCGCCGCGCTGAAGAAGCGCGAAAACGACTGAGGTCATGGACGTCCTCGAACGGGACTTCTACGAGGAACGGCGCCGCAAATGGCGCCGTTCGGCCTTCTGGCGCGGCTTTCTCGTCGCGGCGGTGCTGGCGCTGGTCATCGGCGGCCTGACCTTCTCCGATTCCCTCGACGTGCCGCGCGAGCATGTGGCGCGGTTCGAGGTCTCCGGGATGATCGGCGACGATCCCGACCGCGACGAGCTCCTGGCCGAGATCGCCGAGACCGACAGCGTGCGCGCGCTCCTGCTGCGGATCAACTCGCCGGGCGGCAGCACGGCCGGGTCGGAGGCGCTCTTCGAATCGATCCGCGTGATCGCCGAGAAGAAGCCGGTGGTCGCGGTCCTGGGGGAGGTGGCCGCCTCGGGCGGCTACATCGCCGCGATCGCCGCCGACCATATCGTGAGCCGCGGCAATACCCTGACCGGCTCCATCGGCGTGATCATGGAATATCCCGACCTCACGGGGGTCATGGAGTATCTGAACATCGGCCTCGAGACCGTCCGCTCCTCCGAGCTCAAGGCCGAGCCCTCGCCGTTCCGGCCGACGAATCCGGCGGCGCGCGCGCTCGAGGAGGCGCTGGTGGCCGACGGCTTCGTCTGGTTCCGCGATCTGGTCGGCACGCGGCGGGGGCTTTCGGGGAATGCCCTCGCCAATGTCGCGACCGGCGCCGTCTTTACCGGGCGCGCCGCGCTCGAGAACGGTCTGGTCGACGAGATCGGCGGCGAGGCGGCCGCGCTCGACTGGCTCGAATCGCGCGATGGTGGCGTCGCCGATCTCCCTGTGCGCGATTGGACGGTGGAGCACGACGAGCCGAGTGTGACACGGTTCCTGGGCAAGATTGCGGCAACCGGCGGGATTCTCGGGGAAATATCCCGCGGACAGGGTCCCAAGCTCTATTCCCTCACGCGGTAATTGGTGCAAGAATGTCACCGGGGCGGGAGACCGGCGGCGGGTTCCCTTCCGTGGATGCCAGAACGCAGGCTTCGGGGGCGGCGATGATCAAATCGGAACTTGTGCAAAAGATCGCGGAGGAGAACCCCCATCTCTTCCAGCGCGACGTGGAACGGATCGTCGCGACGGTCTTCGACGAGATCATCGAGGCCATGGCCAACGGGAACCGGGTGGAGCTGCGCGGCTTCGGGGCCTTCTCGGTCAAGCAGCGCGAGGCGCGGCTGGGGCGCAACCCGCGCACCGGCGAAACCGTCGAGGTCGAGGAGAAGCACGTTCCCTTCTTCAAGACCGGCAAGCTGTTGCGCGACCGGCTGAATCAGGGCTAGAGTTCAGCGGTCCACGGGGGGCGTTCATGCGCGTCATCAAGTCTATTCTGCTCGGTCTGATCCTGCTCGGGATCGTGGTGCTCGCGCTGGCGAATCGCGACCCGGTGACGGTGCGCCTCCTGCCCGAGGGCCTCGACCGGCTGAGCCCGGGCGCGATGCTGGAGCTGCCGCTCTTCGTCGTCGGCCTCCTGTCGATCGTGACCGGAATGGTGCTGGGCTACCTGCTGGAATATCTCCGCGAGCACAAGCATCGTCGTCGCGCAGCGGTCAAGGCGCGCGAGGCCGCGAAGCTCAACCGCGAGGTGGAGGGGCTGCGCCGCGAGACCAACCGGCCGAAGGACGACGTTCTGGCGCTCCTGGGCAACTGAGCGGCCGGGCGGCCATGAGGGTCAAGATCTGCGGCCTGCGCTCGCGAGCCGAAGTGGCGGCGGCGGCGCGATCCGGCGCCGATTACGTCGGGCTGGTGTTCTTCCCGAAATCGCCGCGCTGCCTTTCGCTCGCGGATGCGAAATGGATCGCCGAAGGGACGCCCGACGGCCTGCTCCGGGTCGCCCTGACCGTCGATGCCGAGGACGCGCTGCTCGAGGCGCTGCTCGAGGAGGTCGCCATCGACATGCTGCAGCTCCATGGCACTGAGAGCCCCGAGCGCGTCGCCGAGATCCGGCAGCGCTTCGGCCTGCCGGTCATGAAGGCGGTGGCGCTCGCCGACCAAGGCGATCTCGACGCGGTCCGGGAATACGCGCGGATCGCCGACCAGATCCTCGTCGATGCCCGGCCGATGCCGGGCGCGGAGCGGCCCGGCGGCAACGGGGTCGCCTTCGACTGGCATCTGCTCCAGGGTATGACCTGGCAGGTGCCCTGGATGCTGGCGGGCGGCCTGACGCCCGAGAACGTCGCCGAGGCGGTGCGCCTGACCGGGGCAGGGCAGGTCGATGTCTCCTCCGGCGTGGAATATGCGCCGGGCTACAAGGACCGCGACCGGATCGCCGCCTTCGTACGCGCCGCCAAGGCGGCGGTGCCGGCGCCCGCCTGACCGCCCGCCAGCCGCGGCGCGCCGCGAGAAGTGTGATCGACAGGCCCGCGCCCGCGGCTTAAGGATGCCCGGGAAATCCCACGGGAGCTCCCCCATGAACCACGAGACCCGCAACAGCTTTCGCACCGGCCCCGACGAGCGCGGCCGGTTCGGCGATTTCGGCGGCCGCTTCGTCTCCGAGACGCTGATGCCGCTGATCCTCGATCTGGAGGCGGAATACGAGGCGGCCAGGACGGACGCGGATTTCTGGGCAGAGATGGACGATCTCTGGACCCATTACGTCGGCCGGCCCTCGCCGCTCTATTTCGCCGAACGCCTCACCGAGCGGCTCGGCGGCGCGAAGGTCTATTTCAAGCGCGACGAGCTCAACCATACCGGCGCGCACAAGATCAACAACGTGCTCGGGCAGATCCTGCTCGCCCGCCGCATGGGCAAGACCCGCATCATCGCCGAGACCGGCGCCGGCCAGCACGGGGTGGCGACCGCCACCGTCTGCGCCCGCTTCGGGCTGAAATGCGTGGTCTTCATGGGCGCGACCGACGTGGAGCGCCAGAAGCCCAACGTCTTCCGCATGAAGCTGCTCGGGGCCGAGGTGGTGCCGGTGACCGCGGGCCGCGCCACGCTCAAGGACGCGATGAACGAGGCGCTGCGCGACTGGGTGACCAATGTGCGCGACACCTTCTACTGCATCGGCACCGTGGCGGGGCCGCATCCCTATCCGGCGATGGTGCGCGATTTCCAGTCGATCATCGGCAAGGAGACCCGCGCGCAGATGCTCGACCGCGAGGGCCGGCTGCCCGACACCCTCGTCGCCTGCATCGGCGGCGGCTCGAACGCGATGGGGCTCTTCCACCCCTTCCTCGACGACCCGGAAGTGCGGATCATCGGCGTCGAGGCCGGCGGCCACGGCGTCGACGAGCGCATGGAGCACGCCGCCTCGCTGACCGGCGGCCGGCCCGGGGTCCTGCACGGGAATCGCACCTATCTGCTTCAGGACGCCGACGGCCAGATCCTCGAGGGCCATTCGATCTCGGCCGGCCTCGACTATCCCGGCATCGGCCCGGAGCACGCCTGGCTGCACGATGTCGGCCGGGTGGAATACGTCAGCGTCACCGATGCCGAGGCGCTGGAGGCGTTCCAGCTCGCCTGCGTCACCGAGGGCATCATCCCCGCACTCGAACCGGCGCATGCGCTGGCGCATGTGGCCAGGATCGCGCCGGATCTGCCCCCGGACCACCTGCTGGTCATGAACATGTGCGGCCGCGGCGACAAGGACATCTTCACCGTGGCCGAAGCGCTCGGCACCGGGCTCTGATCGGGCCTATGCCTTTGGTTTAGGGGGCTATGCGCGGCGCAGAATGCGCGGAAACTGAACCTCCGGCCAATCGCCAAGGCGAGGGCGGGCGTGTCTAGTCGGTCCTGCGAGCGTGTGGTGCCGATCCTTGCGGATGGCGCGCGTGGGCGCCGGGGCGGGCCGGTCCGTTTCCGACGAGTAAGGGGTATATCGATTGAGGGGTATGCGGCCGACCCGGGCCGAAAGCCAGGGTCGGCCGCGGTTTACGAGTTGCGGTGGCCTCGCCCGGACTATTCCGGGCGGGGCCGTCCGCGTGCTAGGGTGATCGGAACGAACCATGCCGCGCCGGATTCTCTTTGGGAGCCTCCTTGCCCTCGCCACCGCGCTCGCCACGGCCCCGGAGGCCGTCGCCGAACCGCTGCAGGAAATCGCGACCGAGCTCCAGGCCGAGGGATACCGGATCGTCGAGGTGCGGCGGACCTGGCTCGGCCGCATCAGGATCGAGGCCGAGAACGGCGACCTGCGGCGCGAGATCGTCTTCGACCGTGTCACCGGCGAGATTCGCCGCGATCTGGTGCAGGATGCGACGACACCGGATGCGACCGGGCTGAAGGGACTCGGGCGCCTGCTGCGGCGCGATCCAGCGGTGGCGCCGGCGAAGAGAAACCCCGCCCCCGGCCCGAAAACGGCGGGCAAGACCAGGAGCGGAGCGGAAGAGAGCGAGGATGCCGTCGGGCATGAAGTCGGAGGCGGCAATGGCAGGCAAAATGCGGCGAGCGACTCCGGCCGGCAGGGCCAGGGCGCCAGCCGCAACGGGCGTGACGCCGGTCGCGGCAGCGGCGGCACGGCCTCGGCATCCGGCGAAAGCGGCGGCGCCGCACCGGGCGGCGGATCCGGCGGCGGGAGCGACGGCGGCCAGGGCAACGATCGCGGAGGCACCGACAACGCCGCCGACGACAGGGGAGGCGGCGACACCGGCGCCGGTTCCGGCGGCAGCGCCGGGAACGACGACAGCGGCGGGAACGACAGCGGCGGCGGCAACGACGGCGGGGGCAGCTCCGACGGCGGCGGCGGAAACGGCGGCGACGGTTCCGATGGCGGCGGGAGCGATGGTGGCGGCTCCGATGGCGGCGGCGGCGGGAGCGACGGTGGCGGCTCCGATGGCGGCGGCGGGAACGACGACGGTGGCAGCTCCGATGGCGGTGGCGGGAACGCCGGCGGCGGCTCTGACAGTGGCGGCGATTCTGACAGCGGCAGCGGGAACGACGGCGGCGACTCGGACGGCGGCGGCGACTCGGGCGGCGGCGGGAACGACGGCGGCAACTCGGACGGCGGCGACTCGGGCGGCGGCGGCAGCGATGACGACGGCGCTTCCAGGACGGACGGGTGATGGCGTCGCGACCTTCCCGCGCCGCTGCGTGAGACCGGCTCCGGGCGCTTCCGCCGGCGGCGCGGCCGCGGTCGCGGGGCATCTCTGACCGATGCGCGGGCGCCCGCCGGCCACGATCGCGCTCGTGCTGGTGGTGGCGATCCAGATCCTCTGCACGCTCTTCTTCGTCTGGGACATCGCCGCCGGCATCATCGGCTTCCAGCGCGCGCCCCTGAGCTGGCAGACCCGCGAGCTGCTCGAGATCGGCGCCAGCCTGGGGCTGGTCCTCGGCGTCGGGCTCGGCACGGCGCTCCTGATCCGCACGATCCTGCGCAACCGCGACATCGAGACCCGGCTGCGCGCGGTCTCCGGCGCCTTCGCCGACCTGCTCGACGAGCGGTTCGTGCAATGGGGCCTGACGCGCTCCGAGCGCGACGTGGCCTGGTTCACCATCAAGGGGATGAGCATCGCCGAGATCGCGCGGCTCCGCCAGACCAGCGAGGGCACGGTCAAGGCGCATTCCAACGCGATCTACCGCAAGGCCGGCGTCTCGGGCCGCACGCAGCTCCTGAGCCTCTTCATCGAGGACCTGCTCGACGACGGCGCTCCGGAGCCAACGAGGGGCCGGAGCAACTCGATGTGAGCCCGCACCACGCCCGGCTTGCCGCCCGGGCTGCGGCGGCGTAGGGAAGGCGCGGAGGCGGCCGATCCGCCGGGCGGGGGCGGGGCTCCCGGAGACGAAGGTACGTTACGGTATGGACAAGCTTCAGGTCGGGGATCTGGTGACCCTAACCTCGGGTTCGATGCGCATGGCGGTCGAGGCCGTGGACAACGATCAGGTGGCCTGCGTCTGGTGCCACGAGGGCGAGATCGGTCGGGACAGCTTCGACACGCGCCTGCTCCGGAAATGGGAGCATCGCGAGGAGGACCACCGGCCGATGCGCGCCGAGGGCGGCGCCAAGCCCTATCGCGGCGATCGCGAGGGCGGCGGCAAGCCCTACCAGCGGGGCCGGGCCGAGGACCGCGACGAGAAACCGCGTGCCAAGACCGGCTGGGACGGCAAGCCGCGCGAGAAGAAGTTCTTCCGCAAGGACGGCTGAAGCGTCCGCTGCCAACGACATCCGGGAAGACCGACCGGACCGGGGCGTGCCCCGATCCGGCGCGCAGGCGGCCGGCGATCAGGGCGCGGCACCGCGCGTCGTCACCGGAACCGATCCGCGAGCTTCTGGAGCAGGCTCCTCGGGTCGTCGGCCTCCGGCGCCGCCTCTGGCGCCGGCGCCGGCTCCTGCTTCGGCGTCCCGGCACGCGGCTCCGGCTTCTCGGGCTTCGGCAGATGCCGCGTCGCCGTCTCGATGAAGCGCGCCGGCTCGCCGGCCAGGAGCTCGGGCGCCGCCTCGGCGATCCCCGCCAGCAGCGGCTCGAGCCATTCCGCCTCCGCCTTGGCGAAATCGCCGAGCACGTGGTTCGTGACCAACCGCTTGTCGCCGGGATGGCCGATCCCGAGGCGCACGCGGGTGAAATCCGGGCCGATATGGGCGTCGAGCGAGCGCAGCCCGTTGTGGCCGGCATGGCCGCCGCCGGTCTTCACCCGGATCTTGCCGGGCGCGAGGTCGAGCTCGTCGTGGAAGACGATGATATCGGCCGGCTCGATCCGGTAGAACCGCGCCGCCGCCTGCACGCTGTCCCCCGAGAGGTTCATGAAGGTCCCGGGCTTCAGCAGGAGGACCTTCTCCGGACCCAGCCGCCCCTCGCTCACCTGCCCCTGGAACTTGCTCCGCCAGGGGGTGAAGCCCGGTGCGGCCGCGATGGCATCCACCGCCATGAAGCCGATATTGTGCCGGTGCCGGGCGTATTTCGCCCCCGGATTGCCGAGCCCCACGAGGAGTTTCATCGCATTGCTCCCGCAAAAAGGACACGCCGCGGAAGCGATCCCGCGGCGTGTCCCGATCCGATGTCGTCCGCGGCGCGGATCAGTCCGCTTCGCCCTCTTCCGCGCCTTCGGCCCCGGCTTCGTCCTCCTCGGAACGCAGCCCGGACGGCGCCTGGATATTGGCGATGACGAAGTCGCGGTCGGTGATGGTCGGGCGCACGCCCGCCGGCAGCTCGACGTTCGAGATATGCAGCGTGTCGTTGATGTTGGTGCCCGCCAGATCGAGCACGATCTTCTCGGGGATCTCGCCCGCGGTCACCACCAGCTCGACCTCGTTGCGCACCACCGTCAGCACGCCGCCGCGCTTGAGGCCGGGCGAGAGCTCGCGGTTGATGAACTCGACCGGGATATAGAGGCTGATGCGCGACTTCTCGGTCAGGCGCAGGAAATCCACATGGGTGGGCTTGTCCTTGACCACGTCGCGCTGCACGCCGCGGCAGATGACGTTGTTGTCCGTGCCGTCGACCCTGACATTGAGCAGCGTCGAGAGGAACCGGCCGGCCTTCAGCTGCTTGATGAGGGTATTATAGGCGATGTTGATCGTCTGCGGCGCTTCGCCGCCGCCGTAGATCACGCCGGGGACGTATCCTTCGCGACGGGCAGTGCGGGCGGCCCCCTTGCCGACCCCTGCGCGCGCCGCGGCTTCGAGAACGGGTGTCTCTGCCATCTGGCTCACTCCTGGTTGCATTGGCGGTCCTCCTCCAAGGGTGTAGGACCGCAGGCGCGCCGCATAGCGCATCCCGGGCGCGACGTGAAGCACGAATCACCGGGAGGCAAGGGTTTGCCGGAGTTGCACCTCCTATGTGGAAGTGGTTCCGATATTGTCGATCATTGAGTTGAAGACTGTAACCAATCGATCGAGCAGCGAGAAGAACACGTCAATGCCAAAACCGACGAGAAACGCAACAGTGAGCGCGGTCAGCGACACCTGATTGTGCGCCGTGAGCGATACATCGGTCAATTCCGATGGCGAAACCTCCGAGATCGCCAGGCCGTTGATGACAGAGGGGCCCCAGAACCAGGCGATCGCCACGCCGGCGAATCCGCCGAGGAATACCCGCATCGCCGCCTGGACCGGCTTGGGGTCGGGACGCAACGGATTGAGGCAGACCCGAAGGTGATAGATTACCGCGCCGAGCATGCCGTAGAGTGACGGAAGGATCCAGTTCGAGAGCGTGTCGACCCAATCCCGCATGTCTTGAGGATCGGTAATTCGGTTCTGGCTGTTACGACTCTCGATGTCCTGAAGCCCCACGAGGCAGCGCACCTGCTGAATCAGTTCGACATCGGTGGCGACGAGTTCGCCGAAGTGAAAGGTCCCTCTCGGGTCGGGAACCTCTGCGGTATTCACTATGTTTGCCGTGGGACCGGACGCAGAGATCCCAAGGCAGTGGCCGTAGGCTTCCAGCCATTTCGGCAGGGAGGGCATTGCTTCGACTGGAAGTACCGGGGCCTCTTCTTTGGAGGCGACAAGCTGTGCCGCGGTTTCGCCATTGTCCTGCTGGATCGGCGGCGCTTGTCGCGTTCCCTCAGGTGGCGGCGGAGAGACGATTCGTTTGATGGGGTCGATGACTCGGTTGAACGGGTTGAAAGACTCCAACGTCTGATTGTAGCGCCTGGTATCGACGACGATGTCGAGCGCGATGCGCTGGGCGTCTTCCATCTTTTGGCGAAACGCGGCGCGGGTCAGGCTGCCGGCGTCGTCTAGGTCAGGGGGGCTGCCTGTGGCCTTGAACTGGTCGACCAGCGGTAGAAGTTCTTCCACGATGGCACGCTGGCTTTCGGCCTTGCCCGCGGCCAACTCCATTAGGACGTCCGACGCACGTTTCTGCCAGATAGTGAAGTAGCCGCATGTCAGCGTCAATAGAGCGGCCAGCACCATCAGTGTGATCCGCAGCCAGTTCCTCCCGCCCTGTCCGTCCTTGGCCGCCCGGCGAAAGGGATCGAAACCGTTCTTGAGGTCGACCAGCGTTACCGGCCGGATCGCCACCACCGCTGAATTCATCTCGCGCTGCAGGTCGATTACTTCTTCGCTTGACCAATCGAGTTGAGGGGCGGCATCGGCACGATGCAAGGCTTCGAACAGGCCGCTTTCACGGAGCACTCCTGCACGCTGCCCGAAAGAGGCAACCAAGCGCGCATCGTCGAGCAAGTCACCGAGCAATCGGCTCATGAGAACCTCCCGGTTTCGGTGGGGCTAGCCCAACACGCCGCTGACTACATAGCCATCGCTCCCGACGCAGGAGCAAGGTTTGTTGGGCGTGTTCGGCTTTTGAGCCCAGCACCAGAACGTGGGCGTGAAGCAGATTGTACCGGGCACATGCGGCGGCACCTGTGCAGACGCGACACTAGCGACAAGCAGTGCGGCAGCAACGATGGCTTGAATCGAAACAACCACTATCGAAATTCTTCGCATGACAGGATCCCACCCCCGGCAAGTCAAAGAGACGAGTTCAATCGACGCTATAGATTCGCCGAGTATGGTATCATACTCCATCAGTGAAGTCGCATTACGATTTTGTGCCGGCTCGGATCAGGCACCTCGATTCAGACATCCGCGCCGCGTCGCGCGAGTGACTTGTCTCCGCGGAAACGATCCCGTACCTCATGGTTTCGGTCGAACGACTGGGGGAGCATGTGATGTCGGGTCCGCGCGTCGCTCTCTTCGTCACCTGCCTCGTGGACATGTTCCGCCCCTCGGTCGGCTTCGCGACGGTCAAGCTGCTCGAGGACGCGGGCTGCCGGGTCGAGGTGCCGCCGGTCCAGACCTGCTGCGGCCAGCCGGCCTGGAACGCGGGCGACCGGGAGAATGCGAAGGCCATCGCGAGGCAGGTCATCGCCGCCTTCGAGGGCTACGTGCATGTGGTGGTGCCCTCGGGCTCCTGCGCGGCGACGATCGCCCGGGATTTCGAGCGCATGTTCGCGGCCGACGACCCCTGGGCCGGGCGGGCGCGGGCGCTCGGCGCCAGGACGCATGAGATCACCGCCTTCCTGACCGACGTTCTCGGCGTCACGGAGGTCGGGCAGGAGGCCCCGGTCAGCGTCACCTACCACGACAGCTGCTCGGGGCTGCGCAGCCTCGGCATCCGGGAACAGCCGCGGCGGCTGCTCGCCAGCGTCGCGGGGCTGGAGCTGCGCGAGATGGCGGAGAACGACGTCTGCTGCGGCTTCGGCGGCACGTTCTGCGTGAAGTATCCCGAGATCTCCAACGTCATGGCCGGCGACAAGACGCGGCATGTCGCCGCCACCGGCGCGGATCTGGTGCTGGCGGGCGATCTGGGCTGCCTGATGAACTTGGCCGGCAAGGCGAGCCGCGAGGGGCGGGCGTTCCGGGCGCGCCACGTGGTCGAGGTGCTCGCGGGCGATCTCGCGACCCCGCCGATCGGAGAAGCCGGGTGAGCCTGCACGAGGCCACCACGCCGGCCTT
>NZ_DAIUBO010000079.1:0-16213 GCF_036846665.1 Amaricoccus sp.
CGCGGTGGCCTCGGCGTCGAGCGGCCGGTCGCCGCCGGGGCCGAAGACCGCGGGGAAGAATTCCGGCCGGAGCCGGCCGGCCAGCACATTGGCGTCGGTGACCGCCAGCGGCCCGCCGCGCCCGTAGCAGGCGGGCCCCGGATCGGCCCCGGCGCTCTCGGGGCCGACCCGCATGCGCGCCCCGTCGAAGCCGAGCAGGCTGCCGCCGCCGGCGGCGACGGTATGGATCATCATCATCGGCGCGGTGATGCGCACCCCGGCGATCTCGGTCGAGAGCACGCGCTCGAAGTCGCCGGCATAGTGGCAGACATCCGTGGAGGTGCCGCCCATGTCGAAGCCGATGATCCGCCCCTGGCCGGCGATCTGGCTGGTGCGCACCGCGCCGACCACCCCGCCGGCCGGGCCGGAAAGGATCGCGTCCTTGCCCTGGAAGAGGCCCGCGTCGGTCAGCCCGCCGGAGGATTGCATGAACATGAGCTTGCCGGTCATGTCGCCCTCGAAGGCCGCCGCCACCCGGTCGATGTAGCGCCGCAGGATCGGCGTGAGATAGGCGTCGACCACCGTGGTGTCGCCGCGGCTGACCATCTTCATCAGCGGCGAGACCTCGTGGCTGACCGAGACCTGGGCGAAGCCCGCCGCCCGCGCGATCTCCGCCGCCCGCGCCTCGTGCGCCCGGTGCCGGTAGCCGTGCACGAAGACGATGGCGCAGGCGTTCATCCCCCCTGCCCGCGCCGCCGCCAGCGCCGCGGCGAGATGCGCCTCGTCGAGCGGGCGCTCGACGGTGCCGTCGGCCCGCAGCCGCTCCCGCGCCTCGATCACCTGGGCATGGAGCATTTCCGGCAGCAGGATGTGCCGCGCGAAGAGCCGCGGGCGGTTCTGGTAGGCGATGCGCAGCTGGTCGCGCAGGCCCGCGGTGGTGACCAGCACCACCGGCTCGCCCTTGCGCTCGAGCAGCGCGTTGGTGGCGACGGTGGTGCCCATCTTCACGCTGGATATGCGCGCCGCGGGGATCGGCGCCTCGGGGTCGAGGCCGAGCAGGCCGCGGATGCCGTGCAGCGCCGCGTCGGCGTATTGCCCGGGGTTCTCGGAAAGGAGCTTGGCGCGGTGGAGCCCGCCCTCGGGGTCGCGGGCCACGATGTCGGTGAAGGTGCCGCCGCGATCGATCCAGAAATCCCAGGCCATCACCACCTCCGCCGCCGTTCCGCCACTCACCACGCCCGCCCCGGTGATGCAAGCGGGAGCGGAGGGCTCCGGCGGGGCAATTCATCCTGTCTTCCTCGACCGTTCGTCTACAAGACGAGGGCTGCGCCCGGCCCGGGGGGGGGGCGGGCGCAGCCCGGCGGTGGCCGTTCGGAAGGCGTGGGCCGCACTGCCCATCCCCGATGTTCCTAGATGCCCATGCGCTGTGCAGGGCCTGTGCAACCTCGAAGCATCGGCGGCCGGCCGCGCGATCGGGGCCGCTTTGGCTTTTGTGCGCCGCCGCAAGCCCTGCTAGGCTGGTGCCATGTCGATCTGGAGCCGGATAAGCGAAGCGGTGGCCGCGCTGGTGGCGCGGGGCGAGGCGCTGTCGGCGTTCTTCGACCGCCGCCGCACGCCGCCCGAGCGCTCGGTCGCCTTCACCATCGCGGTGGTCAGCCTCGGCGCCAAGATGGCCAAGGCGGACGGCCAGGTGCGGCCGGTGGAGGTCGCGGCCTTCCGCGACGTGTTCCAGATCGCGCCGAAGGACGAGGCGGCGGCGGCGCGGGTCTTCAACCTCGCGCGGCAGGACGTGGCGGGCTTCGACATCTATGCGCGGCGAATCGCGCGGATGTTCGCCGACCAGCCGAACGTGCTGGAGGACATCCTCGAGGGGCTCTTCTACATCGCGCTCGCCGACGGCCGCTATCACGAGGGCGAGGAGAGCTTTCTCACCGCGGTTGCGGAGGTCTTCGGCCTCTCGCCGCAGGCCTTCGCCTGCATCGAGGCGCGCCATCTGGAGGGCCGCGGCCGCGATCCCTGGCAGGTGCTCGGCGTGCCGCGGGACGCCGAGATGGCGACGATCCGGGCGCGCTGGCGCGAGCTCGTGCGCACGCATCACCCCGACAAGATGATCGCCCGCGGCCTGCCCCCCGAGACCGTCAATCTCGCCAATGCGCGGCTGAGCGCGATCAACCGGGCCTGGGAGGAGATTACCGCCCGGAAGGCGGCAGCCTCAGATGCGTGATTGCGGCGCGAAGCGGCTGCAGGCGGCCCGGTCGAAGAAGCTGTAGCGGCTCCGGCCGCGGCCCTTGCTGCAATAGAGCGCGCGGTCGGCCTTGTTCAGCAGATCGTCGCCGATCTCGCCGTGGTCGGGCGCGAGCGCGATGCCGATGCTGGCGCTGATGCGCACCTCCCGGCCGAAGACGCGGAACGGCCGGGCGAGGCAGTCGACCATGCGGCCGGCGAGGATCTCGGCGTCCCCCGGCTGCTCGATCTGGGTCTGGACGATGCCGAATTCGTCGCCGCCGAGCCGCGCCACCGTGTCGCTCTCGCGCACCGAGGCCGCCATGCGTCCCGCCACCTGCACCAGGAGATCGTCGCCGGCCTGATGGCCGAAGGCGTCGTTGACCGGCTTGAACGCGTCGAGGTCGATGTAATGCACCGCCATCATACCGCCGCGCTTGACGTGGGAGATCGCCGTCTGCAGCCGGTCGCCGAAGAGCATCCGGTTGGGCAGGTCGGTCAGCGGATCGTGATGCGCGAGATGGGTGATCAGCGCCTGGGAGCGGCGCTGTTCGGTGACGTCGAGATAGGTGGTCACGAAGCCGCCACCCTCGAGCGGGATGCCGCGCACCTCGACGATCGAGCCGTTCGGCCGGGTCCGGTCGTAGCAATGCGCCTCGCGCCGGCGCACGAGGTCGAGTCGGCGCTGCACGATCTGCTCGACGTCGCCCTCGCCGTATTCGCCGCGCTCGGCGTTGAAGCGGAAGAGGTCCTCGAGGCGCAGGTCGTCCCTGGCGATCAGATCCTCGGGATATTCCAGCATCTCGACCTGCTGCCGGTTGCAGAGCACCATGCGCTGGTCGTCGTCGAAGAGCGAGATGCCGCCGGGAAAGTTCTCGATCACCGCTTCGAGCAGCCGGATGCGCTCGCTCTGGTCGATCTGGCGCCGGCCGATCGTCGCCAGCACGCCCGTCGGGCCCGTCTCCTGCGGCAGAAGCATCTTCTCGGCCTTCGGCATGATGCGCACTCCGGAGGATGCCGGGCCACCGGAGGCCGGGATCCATCCGAAGGACTAGCCACAGGATTCTTGAAAGCTTGGTTAACGGGGCGTTCGGGATGCGCCTCGGGCCGTCATCCGGTGATCACTTCGAAACGGAGACCGTCCCCCGTGGCGGCGCCGCATTTCCCCGCGAATCTGTCACCTGTAAAATCCACGAAGGAAATGCGGCGCCACGGGGTCGGGCGGATGGCGGGGTTGTGCCTGGACCGGCCTCAGCCGCCGGCGAAGCGGTCGCTGCCGCGGGGGTCGGGGGGCTCCTGGCTCATTTCCAGATGCAGCCGCGTGCCGGTCCAGGGATGCGCGCGGGCCACCGCCTCGTCGATCTCCACGCCGAGGCCGGGGCCTTCCGGGGGGATGACATAGCCCTGCTCCCAGCGGATCGGGGTGGCCAGCAGCGCGGCGTGGAAGCCGCCGCCGGTCTGGATGGTCTCCAGGATCAGGAAGTTCGGGATCGAGAGCGCGAGCTGGATCGCCGCCGCCCAGACGATCGGCCCGCAATAGATGTGCGGCGCGACCTGCACCCCGAAGCCCTCGGCCATGGCCGCGATCTTGCGCGCCTCGAGCAGCCCGCCGACCCGCCCGATGTTCGGCTGAGCGATGCCGATCGCGCCGCTGCGCAGGAGCAGGGCGAATTCCGCCTTGGTGGTCAGCCGCTCGCCCGCGGAGATCGGCACCGGCGACTGGGCCGCGACCGCGGCGAAGTCGAGCGGCAGGTCCGGCGGCACCGGCTCCTCGAACCACAGCGGGTCGTAGGGCGCGATGCGCCGCGCCAGGCGTATCGCGCCGGAGGGTGTGAACTGGCCATGGGTGCCGAAGAGCAGGTCGGCGCGATCGCCGACGGCCTTGCGGATCGCGCGGCAGAAGGCCTCGGAGCGGTCGAGATCGGGCATCGTCGGCTGGTGGCCGCCCCGGACGGTATAGGCGCCGGCGGGATCGAACTTGATCGCGGTGAAGCCTGCCGCGACCATGGCGCGCGCGGCCTCGGGGGAGGCCTCGGGGTCGTTGTAGAAGCGTGCCGGATCCTGGTGCGGCTCGGGGTAGAGATAGGAATAGCTGCGCAGCCGGTCCCAGACCCGTCCGCCCCAGAGCGCGTGCACCGGGCGGTCGTGCGCCTTGCCGAGAATGTCCCAGCAGGCGATCTCGAGCCCGGAGAAGGCGCCCATCACCGTGGGGTCGGGGCGCTGGGTGAAGCCCGCGGAATAGGCCTTGCGGAACATCCATTCGATGTTCTCGGGGTTCTCGCCCTCCATGTGCCGCGCGAATACGTCCCCGATCACCGCGCGCATCGCCTCCGGGCCGACGGTGGCGGCATAGACCTCGCCCCAGCCGGTGATGCCGCAGGCGGTGGTGAGCTTGACGAGGATGAAATAGCGCCCGCCGAAGCCGGGCGGCGGGTTGCCGACCACGAGGACCTCGAGATCCTGAAGTTTCACGGTGCGTCCTCGAACACGATGACGTTGCGCCGCGCCGCCCCGGACCTGGTCGCGGCGATCGCCTCGTTGATGCGCTCGAGCGGGTAGCGCCCGGAGATCAGTTCCGCGAGCTTCAGCCGCCCGGCACGCCAATGCTCGATCAGCCAGGGGATGTCGCGCGCCGGCACCGACTGCCCCATGCGCGAGCCGAGGATGCTCTGGTTCATCGCCGCGAGGCTCGACGGGTCGTAGCCGACGCTGGTGCCGTTCGCCGGCATGCCGACCACCACGACGCTGCCGCCGGCGGCGAGCATCGCCGGCGCATCCGCCAGCGCCTTCGGTGCGGCCACCGCGACGAAGACATGGTCCAGCCCGCGCCCGGCGGTCGCCGCCCGCACCGCGGCGGCCGCCTCCGGGCCGGCGAGCACGCCCTGGGTGGCGCCGAATTCGCGTGCCGTCTCAAGCTTCTCCGGCGTCAGGTCGACCGCGATGATCCGGGCAGCACCGCCGAGCACCGCGCCCTGGATCGCGTTCAGTCCGACGCCGCCGGCGCCGATCACCGCGACCGAGGCGCCAGGACGCATGCGCGCGGTGTTGACGACCGCGCCGACGCCGGTCAGCACGCCGCAGGCGAGCAGGCAGGCCTGGTCGAGCGGCAGGTCGTCGGGCAGCGGCACGCATTGGCTGCGGTCGACCACGACCGATTCGGCAAAGGCGCCTGTGTTCATGCCGTGCTTGAGGATCGTTCCGTCGGCAGCGGAAAGCGGGCTCGGGAAGGCGTCCCAGGCGTGGTCGCAGGAGGTCGGCGCCCCGGAGCCGCAGGCCGGACAGGCGCCGCAGGACCGGATCAGCGTGACCAGCACCCTGTCGCCCGGGGCGAGCCCGGTCACGCCGGGGCCGAGCGCGGTCACCCGCCCCGCCGCCTCGTGGCCGTAGACCGCCGGCAGGTCGCCGCCCCAGGCGCCTTCGGCATAGGCGATGTCGGAATGGCAGATGGCGCAGGCGGCCACCCGGACCTCCACCTGATTAGGTCCGGGCGCTGCGAGGCGCACCGCCTCGATGCCCAGGGGTTGCCCGAAGGTCCGGCAGACGGCGGCGCGCATGGAGGGTCCGATCCCGATGGTTCCCGCTCATTTCATACGGAACCGGCCGCGCCACTTCCACAGCGAAAGTGCGGGCGCGGCAAGCCGCTTGCCGCCGGCCATCCGGCTGCTAGGCTCGCCCGATGAGCCAGCCGCGATTCATCCATCTCCGCCTGCATTCCGCCTATTCGCTGCTCGAAGGGGCGATCCGGATCGAGGCGATCCCGAAGCTCTGCCTCGCGGATTCGATGCCGGCGGCGGCGCTGACCGACAGCGGCAACCTCTTCGCGGCGCTGGAATTTTCGCAAGCGCTGGCCAAGGCCGGGATCCAGCCTATCGTCGGCTGCCAGCTCGATGTCGCCCATGCGCCGCCCAAGCCCGGCGACCGCCCCGCCCCGGCGGCGCCGATGGTGCTGCTCGCCCGCGACGAGACCGGCTACGGCAATCTGCTGCGGCTCAGCACCGCGAATTATCTCGAGGCGGGGGAGGCGCCGGCGCATGTCCCGCTCGAGGCACTGCGGGCGCATTCCGAAGGGCTGATCTGCCTGACGGGCGGGGCGGCGGGGCCCCTAGGCGTGCTGATCCGGGAGGGCAAGGCCGAGGCGGCGCGGGCGCTCGCCGCCACGCTCGCGCGGGACTTTCCCGGGCGCCTCTATGTCGAGGTCCAGCGCCACCCGGAGAACGACGCGCGCCGCACCCCGGCCGAGACGGCGAGCGAGCCGGGGCTCGTCGCCATCGCCCATGACCTCGACCTGCCGCTGGTCGCGACCAACGACGTGCATTTCGCCGCGCGCGAGATGGCGGATGCCCAGGACGCGCTGCTCTGCATCGCCGACGGGGCCTATGTCGACCAGAGCCAACCGCGCCGCCGCCTGACGCCGGAGCATTTCTTCAAGTCGCAATCGGAAATGGCGGAGCTCTTCGCCGACCTGCCCGAGGCGCTGGAATCGACCGTGGAGATCGCGCGCCGCTGCGCCTATCGCCCGCTCAAGCGCAAGCCGATCCTGCCCCGCTTCGCCGAGGACGAGGTGGAGGAGCTGCGCGACCAGGCCCGGGCCGGCCTGAAGGCCCGTCTCGCGGTGATCCCGCCTGCCGCCGAGCCGGCCGATTACGAGGCGCGGCTGGAATTCGAGCTCGGCGTGATCGAGAAGATGGGCTTTCCCGGCTATTTCCTGATCGTCGCCGACTTCATCAAATGGGCCAAGGAGCGCAGCATTCCGGTGGGGCCGGGCCGCGGCTCGGGCGCCGGGTCGCTCGTGGCCTATGCGCTGACGATCACCGACCTCGACCCATTGCGCTACGGGCTGCTGTTCGAGCGGTTCCTCAATCCCGACCGCATCTCGATGCCGGATTTCGACATCGATTTCTGCATGGACCGCCGCGAGGAGGTGATCGCCTATGTGCAGGAGCGCTACGGCCGCGACCGGGTGGCGCAGATCATCACCTTCGGCGCGCTGCTCTCCAAGGCCGCGGTGCGCGACGTCGGCCGGGTGCTGCAGATGCCCTACGGCCAGGTGGACCGGCTCTCGAAGCTGATCCCGGTCGAGGGGGTCAAGCCCGTCTCGATCGACAAGGCGCTCGCCGACGAGCCGCGGCTGCGCGAGGAGGCCCGCGACCCGCAGGTCGCCCGCCTCCTGCGCATCGCCCAGGCCGTCGAGGGGCTGCTGCGCAACGCCTCGACCCATGCCGCGGGCGTGGTGATCGGGGACCGGCCGCTCGTGGAGCTGGTGCCGCTCTACCGCGATCCGCGCTCGGAGATGCCGGCGACCCAGTTCAACATGAAATGGGTCGAGGAGGCGGGGCTGGTGAAGTTCGACTTCCTCGGGCTCAAGACGCTGACGGTGATCCGCAATGCGCTCGACCTGCTGGAGGCGCGCGGGGTGGAGATCGACATCGGGGCGATCCCGCTCGACGATCCGGCGGCCTATGCGCTCTATTCGGCGGCGGCCACCGTCGCGGTCTTCCAGGTGGAAAGCTCGGGAATGCGCGACGCGCTGCGCCAGCTCAAGCCCACCTGCATCGAGGACATCGTGGCGCTGGTCGCGCTCTACCGCCCCGGCCCGATGGAGAACATCCCGAAGTTCTGCAACGTCAAGAACGGCCGCGAGCCCCGCGAGAGCATTCACCCTTCCATCGACCCGATCCTCGACGAGACGCAGGGCATCATCGTCTATCAGGAGCAGGTGATGGAGATCGCCCGCAAGATGGCGGGCTACAGCCTCGGCGGCGCCGACCTGCTGCGCCGCGCCATGGGCAAGAAGATCCAGGCCGAGATGGATGCGCAGAAGCCGCTCTTCATCGAGGGCGCCAAGGCCAACGGCGTGCCCAAGGCCAAGGCCGAGGAGGTGTGGAACCTGCTCGACAAATTCGCCAACTACGGCTTCAACAAGAGCCATGCCGCGGCCTATGCCGTGGTCAGCTACCAGACCGCCTGGCTCAAGGCCAACCATCCGGTGGAGTTCATGGCGGCGGTGATGAACTGCGACATCCACCTCACCGACAAGCTCGGGGCCTACAAGCAGGAGGTCGACCGGCTCGGCATCGGCATGGTGCCGCCTTCGGTGAACGGCTCCGGCGCGGATTTCACCGTCTCCGAAGGCCGGATTGTCTATGCGCTCGGCGCGCTCAAGAACGTCGGCGTCGAGGCCATGCGGCTGATCGTGGAGGCGCGGGTGGAGGGGGGGCGTTTCAACGGCCTCGTCGATTTCGCCGCCCGCGTCGACCTGCGGCGCGTCGGCAAGCGCGCGCTGGAGATGCTGGCGCGCGCCGGGGCGATGGATGCGCTCGATTCGAACCGCCGCAAGGTCTTCGAGAGCCTCGAGGCGCTGATGGCGCATTCGGCCCTCGCCCATGCGGACCGGGCCTCCTCCCAGGTCAGCCTCTTCGGCGATGCGGCGGAGCTTCCCGCGCCGCGCCTGCCGCAGCCGGAGGATTGGTCGCCGGTGGAGCGGCTGGCGCAGGAGCATGCCGCCGTGGGCTTCTATCTCTCGGGCCATCCGCTCGACGACTACCAGGGCGCGCTGCACCGCGAGGGCGTGCTCAGCCATGCCGACCTGCTGCGCAAGGCGGCCGGGTCGAGCCAGACCGTCGCCCGCATCGCCGGATCGGTGGCGGCGCGGGACGAGCGCAAGTCGGCGCGCGGCAATCGATTCGCTTTCGTGCGGCTCTCCGATCCCACCGGGCTCTACGAGGTACGGGTCTTCTCCGACGTGCTCGACGCCGCCCGCGAGCATCTCGAGCCCGGGCGCAGCGTCGTGCTGACCGTGGAGGCGACGGTCGAGGGCGACGAGATGAAGCTGCTCGCCCGCGCCGTGCAGCCCATCGACATCGCCGTCGCCGGCGCCGCCAACGCCGGCCTGCGGATCTATGTCAACGATGCCGCGGCCGGGCCGTCGCTGGCCGCGCGGCTCGCCGACATCGCGCGGGGCGGCGGCAAGCTCCGGCGCGGGCCGGTGGAACTGGTCCTCGTCGCGCCCGACCTCGACGGCGAGGTCGAGATCGAGCTGGCCGAGCGCTATCCGCTGACGCCGCAGGTGATCGGCGCGCTCAAGACCGCGCCGGGGGTGGTCCATCTCGAGGAGTTCTGAGCCCGGGCAGCGCCGCGGCGGGTCGCTCGCGGGCGACAGGCCCGGCGCTCACCGGCGCCGAGGCGCCGGGCGAAAGCAACCGGTCTGTCCTGGGAAGGAAGGGTTGGCCGAAGCGTCGTTCAGGCGGCCTCGGCCCGCTGCGCCTGGCGTTCGCTCTCCTCGCGGCTGAGTGCCACCGAGGTGCGCACGCCGCGCCGGACGAATTCCATCATGCCCTTGACGGTGCGCTCGTTGGGGTCGATCCCCGCGCACATCAGCACCTCGCGCCCGTCGCGCGACCGCGCCCAGCGGGCAATGACCTCGGGGCCGTTGCCGTATTTCTTGTCGTCTGCGATCGCGTCGTCGAGCGCGGCCAGAACCACCGCCGCGAAGAGTTTCTGGGCGCGCGCGCCCTGATCGTTGGTGTATGCGACCGCGTCCACGTAATCGAACATTACGTCGTCCTTCCCGTTCTCTCGGTTGTTGCGGCGCAATATGACCCTTCGATGACGCCTTTAGCTATGCCAATATCACATGGCCGCCATGCGTCAGAGGAATACCAGGGAAGCCCGCCCCGAACGAAGCGTCAAGCTGCAACCGAACCGGGCTAGAGATAGACGATGGCGCGCACAAATCAACCGGCGGCGCGGGTCTTCTCGCCTTCCGTCTGATCGCTCCAGGTCAGGCCCCGGTAGTCGAAACCGGTCGCGAGCGTCGGCTTGACGATGTGGAAATAGGGCGAGAGGTCGAAATCGCGTGGCGCGTAGAGCGAATGGTGGCGGATCTCGAGGATCTCGCGGCGCTGGGTCCGCGCCATCCGGTCGGCACGGAACTCGCGGGTGATGCGCGGCAGGATCGGGTAGCGGATGCGCCCGAAGGCCTGGGCGATCAGCGAGGAGCAGATCGCCCGCGTCGGATCGCCCGAGCCGAAGGCGAGCAGGCGCCGCCGCCAGCGCACGGGCACCGGCGGCGTCGGCAGGAAGTAGCGCAGGAGATCGGTGATGTTCTTCATGTCGTAGCGCTTGCCGATGCTCGAGACCATGAAGTCGACGACCTTGGCGCGGTCCTCGTCGGTGAGGTCGTTCGCCCGGCAGATCCGCGTGTTGAAGCATTCGTATTTCGAGAGCGGCGCGGCGATGCAGCCGTCGCCGAGATTGACCTCCACGAGGCAGAGCCGCTCGCCCTCGGGCGTGACCTGCCCGACCGCGTTGCCCACGTACATGGCCGCATGCGACCAGGTGGACATGGTGAGGTACTTGATCGCGACCGAGATGCGGTTGTGTCCCTCGATCAGCAGCACGTCGCCCGGCTCCAGCACCTTGCGCAGGGCCGCGACATTGGCATGGGTATAGGGGACGAAACCCGGAGAAGGCGTTTCCAGACTGGCCGCCAGCTTGCGGCCGATCCGGTCCATCAGCGTCTCAGCGTATTCGGTCATGCCGCCGTGCCGTCAGGCTGTCCGGGCGCGCCGGAAACGCCCGAACGGAACAGATTTCGCCGGTGATCACCGAATACCTCTCAAACCGCGTCGGGTCCCGCGGGCCCATCCTGCCCGGAAATCCCGCCGGCGTCACGGTCTTTGCGCGCGGAGCCGGGCCGCCGCGCGGCCCCGACTCGCGAAGCCGTTACCGCGGGGCCCGGCCGGCGCGGGATCCGGGCCCGTCTGGGCTGTTTTCGGTTCACGCGGGCCCCTTCGCGCCTTAGTCTTTGCCCGATTTCCGCCATCGGGGCGTAACAATTGCCGGCAGATGCACGAAGGGGTGAAGGCATGGGGCCCGGCAACGATCGATCACTCGAGGAGTTGCTTCGCGCGGCGAACCGTGGAGATCAGCGCGCCTATGCCGCCTTCCTGCACGCGATCACGCCGGTGCTGCGCGGGATCGCGCGGGCGCGCGGCGGTGGGCTGGGGCCGGAGATTTGCGAGGATGTCGTGCAGGAAACGCTGCTAGCGATCCACCAGAAGCGCCAGACCTGGCGGGAGGACCTGCCGGTGCGGCCCTGGCTCTATGCGATCGTGCGCTACAAGGTGGTCGACGCCTTCCGGGCGCGGGGTCGGGTCGTGCATGTCCAGATCGACGATTTCGCCGAGGTGATCCCGGCCGAGCCGGACGTGGATCTCACGGTGCGCGGCGACGCGGAGCGGATGATCGGCAGGCTCGATCCGCGCTCGGCGCGGATCGTCCGGGCGATCGGGCTCGAGGGGGCGAGCATCGCCGAGACATCCGCCGCCCTCGACATGACCGAATCGGCGGTGCGCGTCGCCCTGCATCGCGGGCTCAAGAAGCTCGCGGGCCTGCGGGAGAGCATGGTCGAATGAACACCGAGCAGCTGATCCAGGCGATGGCGGCGGACATGCAGCGGACGCGCCCCGTCGAGGCGGTGCTGCCGGCGGCGCTGGTCGCCACGGCGCTGCTCTTCGGCGGCATCTTCCTCATGCTGATGGGCGTGAGGCCCGATCTCGGCGCGGCGCTCAGCCATTTCGTCGTGGTGCTCAAGACGCTGCTGCCGCTGGCGCTGGCGGTCGGCGCGCTCGGAACGGTGCTGCATCTCAGCCGGCCGGGAGACCGTCCCGGCCCCTGGGGCTATCTGCTCGTCCTCGTGCCCGCGGCGATCCTCCTCGCCATGCTCGCCGCGGCCGCGGGGCTCGCGCCTGTCGCCATCGGGGCCGAGGTGTTCAAGGCCGGGATCGCCAGCTGCGTGACGGTCATCCCGCTGATCTCGCTGCCCGTCGCCGCCGCCAGCCTCTGGCTGCTGCGCCGCGGCGCGAGCATCCGGCCGCGGCTCACCGGCGCCATGGCCGGGCTGATGAGCGCCGGCGCCGGTGCGACGATGTATTCGTTCTATTGCACCGACGACAATCCGCTCTTCTACGGGACCTGGTACACGGTCGCGATCCTGGTCGTGACGCTCGCCTGCGCCCATGCCGGCGGCCGGCTGCTGCGCTGGTAGCGGGGCGCGGCGGCGCAGATCGACAGACCTTCCGCCTGGCTGATGACACGGCGCCTGGATGGGGAATAGGACGCGCCCCGCGCGGCCCGGGGCGGGCTGCGTGTCGAGGGTGAGGGCCGCCGGGATCAGTCGGCGTCCGGCACCGCCTTGCGCCGGCGCGCCTCGGCCCTGGCGGTCTGAAGCTCCGTCTCGAGGCGGTTCTCGTACCATGTCCCGAGCGCGAGCCCGGCAAGAAAGCCGCCCAGATGCGCCTCCCAGGCCAGCATCCCGCCGAGGCCCACGTAGAGGACGACGTTGAGGCCAGCCAGTACCGCGACCCGGCGCAGGACCGGCCCGACCGGCGCCCCCGCCGCCCGGTGACGGCGCCAGTCCCAGACGATCCAGACCCCGAGAAAGGCGAAGACCGCCCCGGAGGCGCCGACCATGGGAAAACCGCCCCGGGAGAGCAGGCCGAAGGCGGCGCCGCCGGCCACGGCGCCGAGGACGAAGATCGTCGGCACGCTCGCGGCACCGTAGCGGTCGGAGACGAACCGCCCCAGCGCCAGCACGATCGTGAGGTTCATGGCCATGTGCAGGAAACCGCCGTGCAGCAGCGCATGGCTGAGGAACATTGTCACCGGCTGCAGGCCGAAGAGCGGACGGCCGCCGTAGAGCAGTTCGCTCCAGAAGGCGCCGGCCGCGAAGACCCGGAGCCGCAACGAGGGATCGAGGAACACGCCTGCGTCCGCCAGCGACAGCACCACCTCGATGAGCGCGATGAAGCCGGTCAGCGCCAGAAGCACGCGCGGCAGGCGTCGGCCGTCCGGAGTGAGTCCCGGACCGCTCATCTTGGCGCCGGAACGGGGTGTCGCGATCGCATCGGCGCATGCTGCGGCCGCGCCGGGAGAGGCGCAAGGGGAAAACGCCGCGACAGGCCCCGGCGCCGCCGGGGAGGCCCTGTTCGCAGCGCGCTTGAACGGATCGCGGCATTCGTGCGATATTCCGGAATATAACCGGGCGGGCGCATGTCCCGTCAAACACTCACAAAAGAACCAACAGAGGAAACCGATGCAACTGCGCCACATCCTGACCGCCGCCGCGAGCCTTCTCGTGCTGGGCGCGGCCCCCGCCTTCGCCACCTGCGAGGATGGCGAGATTCTGATCAAGTTCGCCCATGTCACGAATGCCGACAATCATCCCAAGGGAATCGCGGCACAACTCTTCGCCGACCGCGTCAACGAGGAGATGAACGGCAAGGTCTGCGTCGAGGTCTATCCGAACTCGACCCTCTACGACGACGACAAGGTGCTCGAGGCGATGCTGGCCGGCGACGTGCAGATGGCGGCGCCCTCGCTCTCGAAATTCGAGACCTTCACCAAGAAGCTGCGCCTCTACGACCTGCCCTTCGTCTTCGCCGACATAGACGCGGTCGACCGCTACCAGAATTCCGAGGACGGCCAGGCGCTGCTGGAATCGATGCAGCGCAAGGGGCTGCTCGGCCTCGCCTACTGGCATTCCGGCATGAAGCAGCTCTCGGCCAGCAAGCCGCTGCTGGTGCCCGAGGACGCCGCGGGGCTGAAGTTCCGCATCCAGCCCTCGGACGTGCTCGAGGCGCAGTTCGTGGCGCTGGGCGCCAATCCGCAGAAGATGGCCTTCGCCGAGGTCTATGGCGCGCTGCAGACCGGCGTGGTCGACGGGCAGGAGAATACCTGGTCGAACACCTACGGCCAGAAGTACTTCGAGGTGCAGGACGGCATCACCGAGACCAACCACGGCGTGCTCGATTACATGGTCGTGGTCTCCACCGATTTCTGGGAAGGCCTGCCCGACGACGTGCGCGACCAGCTCGGCACGATCATGGCCGAGGTCACCGCCGAGCGGAACGCCGCCGTGGTGCAGATCGAGGAGGAATCCAAGGAGGCGATCATCGCCACCGGCGCCGAGGTCCGCGAGCTCACGCCCGAGCAGCGGCTGCTCTGGGTCGAGGCGATGAAGCCGGTCTGGGACCAGTTCTCCGGCGAGATCGGCGTGGAGGTGATCGAATCGGCGGTCTCCTACAACGAGGTCACCAACTAGCGACGGGGGCCCCGGTCCGCGGCGATCCCGCGGACCGGATACCGCCACCGAGGGCCGTCAAGAGCCGAGCCGAACAGGGAAGGGAACACCGATGTCCGCCGAGCCGAAGTCGGCGCTGGGGCGTGCGGTCAACGAGATCGAGGAGACGCTGATCGCGGTCCTTCTCGGGCTGATGACCCTCATCACCTTCGCCAATGTCGTCGCCCGCTACGTCTTCAACGCCAATATCCTCTGGGCGCTGGAGGCCACCGTCTTCCTCTTCGCCTGGCTGGTGCTGATCGGCGCCTCCTACGTGGTCAAGATCTCGGGCCATCTCGGCGTCGACGCGGTGGTGCGCCTGCTGCCGCCGGGACCGCGCCGCGCCATGACGCTCGTCGCCGCGGCCTGCTGCGTGGTCTATGCGGTGCTGCTGCTCGTCGGGTCCTGGCAGTACTGGGCGCCCTTCGTCGGCAGGCAGGCCTGGTACGAGGTCAACGACATCCGCATGCCCGACTGGCTGCGCTTCATCGAGCCGATCCTCAACGAGGGTGAACCCTACGAGAAGCTGCCGCGCTTCATCCCCTATGCGGCGCTGCCGCTCGGCATGGCGCTGCTGACGTTCCGCTTCGTCGAGGCCGGATGGAGGATCTGGACCGGAGAGACCGAGCTGATGATCGCCAGCCACGAGGCCGAGGACATGGTCGCCGAGGCCGCCGCCAGGACGAAGGAAGACTGAGCCATGGACGTGGTCTTCCTCTTCCTGATGGTCATCGGCTTCATGCTGATCGGCGTGCCGATCGCGGTGTCGCTCGGGCTTTCGTCGATCATCTTCATGCTGGCCTTCTCCGACACCTCCCTGGGGTCGATCGCGCAGCAGCTCTTCAACGCCTTCGCCGGCCATTACACCCTGCTGGCGATCCCGTTCTTCATCCTCGCCTCCACCTTCATGTCGACGGGCGGCGTGGCCAAGCGCATCATCCGCTTCGCCATCGCCGTGGTGGGGCATTTCCGCGGCGGGCTCGCCATTGCGGCGGTCTTCGCCTGCATGCTCTTCGCCGCGCTCTCCGGGTCCTCGCCGGCCACGGTCGTGGCCATCGGCTCGATCTGCATCGCCGGCATGACCTCGGTGGGCTATTCCAAGGACTTCGCCGCCGGGGTGATCTGCAACGCCGGCACGCTCGGCATCCTGATCCCGCCCTCCATCGTGATGGTGGTCTATGCCGCCGCGGTCGATGTCTCGGTGGGGCGGATGTTTCTCGCCGGCGTGCTGCCGGGGCTGCTCGCAGGGCTGATGCTGATGATCGGCATCTACATCGCCGCGCGCTGGCGGAACCTGCCCTCCCAGCCCTGGGCCGGCTGGGAAGAGGTGATCGCCTCGGCGCGGGACGCCGGCTGGGGCCTTTTCCTGATCGTGATCATCCTCGGCGGCATCTACGGCGGCATCTTCACGCCGACCGAGGCCGCGGCGGTGGCGGCGGTCTATGCCTTCCTGATCGCGAATTTCGTCTATCGCGACATGGGGCCGCTGCATGATCCCGTGGGCGAGCGCAACCACTCGCTCCTGAAACGCCCCTGGGCGCTCGTCACCGCCTGGGTGCATCGCGACGCCCGGCACGCGCTCTTCGAGAGCGGCAAGGTGACCATCATGCTGATGTTCATCATCGCCAACGCGCTGATCCTGAAGCACGTGCTGACCGACGAGCAGATCCCGCAGATGATCACTGACGCGCTGCTGAGCGCCGGCTTCGGCGCAGTGACGTTCCTGATCATCGTCAACGTGATCCTGCTGATCGGCGGGCAGTTCATGGAGCCCTCGGGGCTGGTGGTGATCGTGGCACCGCTGGTCTTCCCGATCGCCATCGAGCTCGGGATCGACCCCATCCATCTCGGCATCATCATGGTGGTGAACATGGAGATCGGCATGATCAC